>JAFACJ010000100.1 GCA_023425615.1 Actinomycetes bacterium | reverse complement strand
CCGCTCGGTGGCGGTGTCGCCCTCGCGGCGTCCGGTCACCGTGGAGCCCTCGACGGCGACCTCGTCCAGATAGGTGACGGCGGGGACGCCCAGGCGCTCGGCCAGGAGGGACGGCATCACGCCCATGGCCCCGTCGGTCGAGGCCATGCCGCAGACGACCAGGTCGAATCCGTGGCGCTCGATGGCCTTGGCCAGGACGAGCGAGGTGCCGAGGGCGTCGGTGCCGCGGATGGCCTCGTCGCTGATGTGGACCGCCTTGTCCCCGCCCATGGCCAGCGCCTTGCGCAGGGAGTCCTTGGCGCCGTCGGGGCCGACCGTGAGGCAGGTGACCTCGGCGCCCTCGTGGGCGGCGGCGATCCGCAGCGCCTGCTCCACCGCGTACTCGTCGAGTTCGGACAGGATCGAGTCGACCGCCGCCCGGTCGGTCGTCCCGTCCTGGGTGAATCCCGGCTCCGCGCCGGCGGCGGGCACGTGCTTGACGCACACCACGCTCTTCATGAGCTTCCTCCAGAAGTTTAAATGATTTAACTATATAGGACGGGAGCTCAGACTCCGACCGCCCGCGCCAGCAGCTCCCGGTGGTACTGGGGGTCACCGAACAGGAGCTGGGAGGTCTTCGCGCGCTTGAAGTACAGATGAGCCGTGTGCTCCCAGGTGAAGCCGATGCCGCCGTGGACCTGGATGTTGTCCTCGGTGGCCTTCAGACACGCCTCCGAGCAGAACGCCTTGGCCAGGCTCGCCGCGGCGGGCAGGCCCGGATCCGCGTCCTGCGCGGCGAGAAGGGCGGCGTAGGCAGCCAGCCTGGCGGACTCGACCTCCATCAGCACATCGGCCAGGAGGTGCTTGACGGCCTGGAAGGAGCCGATCGCGCGGCCGAACTGGCGCCGGATCTTGGCGTACTCCACCGCCATGTCCAGCGCGCGCGAGGCGACGCCGACCTGCTCGGCGGCGAGCGCCACGGCCCCGTGGTGCAGGGCCGACTCGACCGGCCGCCAGGCGTCGCCGCGGACGCGCAGCGGTCGGGCCCTGACGTCCCAGTACTCCAGGCGTGCCTGCCGCCGGGTCGGGTCGAGGGTGGGAAGCGCGGTCCGGACGAGGCCGGTGGCCCCGCCCTCCACCAGGAACACCCTGATCCCGTCGGACGTGCGGGCCGCGGTCAGGACGACGTCGGCCTGCGCTCCGTCCAGGACGAAGTTCTTGTGGCCGTTCAGCAGCCAGCCGTCCCCCGCCGGGACCGCCGTCAGCGCGACGGCCTCGCGGTCCCAGCGGGCGGAGTCCTCGGTCAGCGCCAGGGTCGCGACGCGCTCGCCCGAGACCAGGTCGGGCAGCAGCCGCGCGCACGCCTCCTCGTCGTCGCCTTGCAGCAGCACGGTCGTGGCCAGCACCGCGGAGGCCAGATACGGGGAGCACACCAGGGCGCGGCCCATCTCCTCCATGACCAGCCCGACCTCGACGGGCCCGGCGCCGGCCCCGCCGTACTGCTCGGGCACGGCGAGGCCCTGGAGGCCGAGTTCGGATCCCATCCGCCGCCACAGCGCCGGGTCGTATCCCGCCTCGGTCTCCATGACCCTGCGCAGCTCGGCTTCGGGCGCCGTGGCCTCGAAGAAGGAGCGCACCGTCTGGCGCAGCTCCTCCTGGGTCTCGTCGAAGGCGAAGTCCATTTCCACTCCTGATGTGACGGGCGGCCGCGACGGCCGCGACGGGGCGGGTGCTCGGTGCTGCCGGTCAGCCCTTGGACAGGAGCTTCTCGACGATCGCCAGGTGCTCGGGGGAGTGCATGCTCTCCCGCTCGGCGGCGAGCCCGAACTCCATCACCGGCATCACCTGCTCCAGGTGCAGGTTCACCGCGCGCTTGGTGTCGCGCAGCGCCTGGGCGGGCAGCTCCGCCAGGCGCCGCGCCAGCTTCATGGCCTCTTCCAGCAGCTCGTCCTTGGGGACCACCGAGTTGGCCAGCCCCAGCCGGACCGCCTCCTCGGCACTGACCTTGCGGCCCAGGAAGAGGAGCTCCTTGGCGCGGACCAGCCCGACGATCAGCGGCAGGATCATCGCCCCGCCGTCGCCGGCGACCAGCCCGACCTGGAGGTGCGGGTCGGCGAGGTGCGCGCCCTCGGCGATCAGCACCAGGTCGCTCAGGAGGGCGAGGCTGCAGCCCAGCCCGACCGCGGGGCCGTTGACCGCGGCGATCACCGGCACGGGGCAGCGCATCATGCCGGTGATGATCCGGCGCGCCTCGACGACGTTCTGGTGCCGGAACGCCTCCTCGCGCTGGACCCGGGTCATCACCTCGAAGTTGCCGCCCGCGCTGAACGCCCTGCCGCGGCCGGTGACCACGACGGCACGGGCCTCGGCGTCGGCCGCGACGCGGTCCCACACCTCGGCCAGCGCGGTGTGCAGGCTCTCGCTCGTCGAGTTGAGCTGCTCGGGGCGGTTCAGCTCGACCAGGCGGATCGGGCCGTGGGCGCTCACCACGAGCTCGGGGGACAGACCGTACATCGCGCACCTCCGGGTAGCTTGCCACTGAAAGGGCAGCATAGTTGAATGGTCTAACTAAATATAATGAAGGCGATCCGCGGTGGGGTGGAGGGAGTGCGTGACACATGCGCGAGCGGCGGTATGAGACCTTGCTGACGGAGCTGGCCGACCGGGTCCTGACGATCACCCTTCACCGTCCCGACCGGTTGAACGCCTTCACGCCGCGGATGCTGGAGGACCTGCTGGCGGTGCTGGACGAGGCGGACCGCGAGGACGAGGTGCGCGCCGTCATCGTCACCGGCGCGGGCCGCGGCTTCTGCGCGGGCGCCGATGTGGGCGGCGGGGGAGGGTCCTTCGACCACCGCGAGGCGGGCGCCCGGCACCGTGACATCGGAGGACTGCTCGCGCTGCGCCTCTACGCCTGCACCAAGCCGGTGATCGCGGCGGTCAACGGGCCGGCCGTGGGGGTGGGGGCGAGCATGACCCTGCCGATGGACATCCGGCTCGCCTCGACCTCCGCGAGGTTCGGATTCGTCTTCGCACGCCGGGGGATCGTCCCGGAGTCGGCGGCCAGTTGGTTCCTGCCGCGGGCGGTGGGGATGCAGCGCGCGATGGAGTGGGTGGCCACCGGCCGGATCTTCGGGGCCGAGGAGGCACTGGCGGGCGGTCTGGTGCGCTCCCTGCACGAGCCGGACGAACTGCTGCCCGCGGCCCGCGCCATCGCCCAGGAGATCGCCGACCACACCGCGCCGGTCTCGGTCGCGCTGGCCCGCCAGATGATGTGGCGGATGCTCGGCGCGCCGCATCCCATGGAGGCGCACCGGCTCGACTCGCGGATCATGAGCCAGATCGGGGGCGGGCCCGACTCGAAGGAGGGCATCGAGTCCTTCCTCGCCAAGCGCCTGCCGCACTTCCCCGGGCGGGTGAGCAGCGACATGCCGCCGGTCTACCCGTGGTGGGACGAGGAGGAGTTCCGCCCGCTGGATGAGGACCGGGGCGCGCGGTCCCGGCCGGAGTCCGCGAAACCCTTGCAAGATAGATAAATAGTTATACTATTTGCACCGCCCATCTCCCGCAGTACAGGAGTGCCAGTGACCGTGATCAGCCGTATGACCGTCGGCGACGTGCTCCGCGAGCACCGCCGTTCCCACCCCGCCGCCGACGCGCTGGTCGAAGACGACGTGCGCCTGACCTGGTCGGAGCTGGACACCAGGACCAACCGGCTGGCCAACGCGCTCGCCGCCGCCGGCGTGGGCGCGGGCGACCGCATCCTGTGGCTCGGCCAGAACTCGTTCCGCGTCTATGAGCTGCTGGGCGCCGCCGCCAAGATCGGCGCCATGGTCTGCCCCGGCTACTGGCGCTGGGCGGCCCCGGAGATGGTCTTCGCGATCGAGGACTTCGACCCGAAGGTCGTCGTCTGGCAGGAGGAGGAGATCGGGGAGACCGTCGGCAAGGCCCGCGCGGAGGTGGCCGGCCAGGGGGCGCTCTGGCTGCGGCACGACGGAGGAGACGACGACGAGGAGGGCTACGAGGCGTTCCTGGCCTCCGGCTCCGCCGACGACCCGGCCCGCGACGTCGACCCCGACGGCGCGCTGATGGTCATCTACACCGCGGCCATCAGCGGCCGGCAGTGCGGCTCGATGCTCTCGCACCGCAACCTGCTGACCATGGGCGCCAACGCCGCCTGGATGGGCGACATCGGACAGGAGTCCTCCTTCCTCAACGCCGGCCCGATGTTCCACATCGGCAACTACCAGATCTGGGGCATGCCGGTGCTCCTGCACGGCGGCAAGAACGTCGTGGTGCGCCGGGTGGACCCCGAGCGGCTGCTTCCGCTGCTGGTCCGCGAGCGCTGCACCCACGCCTACCTCATGCCGCCGACCATCGTGAGCCTCGTCGAGCTCAACAAGAAGGCCGGGCACGACCTGTCCTTCCTCAAGGTCAGCATCGCCCCGCAGCTCTGGCAGGGCATGGCCACCACCGACACCAGCCGGTTCACCCGCAACGACGGCGGTCTGGGCCGCGTCTACGGGCAGACCGAGGTCACCGGGCTCGCCATCGCCCAGGCGTACGGCGGCCCCGGCACCGGCAACGTGGGCAGGCCGGGCCCGTTCGCCATGGTCCGGATCCTGGACGCCGAAGGCCGGGAGTGCGAGGTGGGCGAGGCCGGGGAGATCTGCCTGCGCGGGGACCTGGTGCACCTGGGGTACTGGAACCGTCCGGAGATCAACGCCGAGCGCTTCCGGTTCGGCTGGTGGCACACCACCGACCTGGGCCGCAGGGAGGCAGACGGCACGATCAGCTTCCTGGGCACCATGACCCGGATGCTGAAGTCCGCGGCCGAGAACATCTTCCCGGCGGAGGTGGAGAACTGCCTGGAGTCGCACCCGGCGGTACGCGAGGCGGCGGTGATCGGCATCCCGAACGAGCGCTGGGCGCAGGACGTCAAGGCGGTCGTCGCCCTCCACGAGGGCGCCTCGGCCACCGAGGCGGAGCTGATCGCGCACTGCCGCGAGAACATCGCCTCCTACAAGAAGCCCAAGACCGTCGAGTTCCTCGACAGGCTGCCGCGCACGGCCGCGGGGACCAAGGACTACGACGCGCTGGACGAGCGCTTCGGCGGGGGCGGCTACCCGGGCACCCAGGCACTGGGGGCGGGTCGCTGATGGGCGCGCGATCCACGGCGAGGCAGGCGGTCATCGTCGGCGTCCACGCCACCGAGCAGGCGCTGTCGCTGCCCCACCGCACCGCGATGGACCTGGCACTGGAGGCGGTCGAGGGCGCGATCGCCGACGCCGGCCTGACCCGTGCCGACGTCGACGGCGCGCAGGTCGACTGGCCGGGGCCGGGCGGCGTCCAGGACGAGGGCAGCTCCTGGGCCCGTATGCTCGGCCGCGACCTGCGCTGGACGAGCGACTCGATGCTGGACAACTCCGGTGCGCGCGGGCTGCTGAAGGCGGCGGCCGCGGTCACCGCGGGCTACGCCGACACCGTCGTGGTGGGCGGCTGCCGCCTGGTCTCCCGCGGGCCGTCCAACGCGCCCGTGGGCGCCGGCACGCCACTGGAGTTCACCGACGTCTGGGGCTCCTACGTGGTGGCGCAGTTCGCGCTCGTGGCGGCCCGGCACATGCACGAGTACGGCACCACCCCGCGGCAGCTCGCCGAGGTGGCGGCCACGATCCGCAACAACGGCGCCTCCAATCCCGAGGCGATGATGTACGGCAAGGGGCCCTACACCCCCGAGGACGTGCTCGCCTCCCGCATGGTGGCCAGCCCGTTCCACCTCCTGGACTGCTGCATCGTGGGCGAGGGCGGCGGGGCGTTCGTGGTGACCACGGCCGAGCGCGCCAGGGATCTGCCGCACGCGCCGGTCGCGGTGCTGGGCGGGGCGATGGAGTACCACCAGGCCGCCTACGCCAATCCGGCCCTGTACCGCGAGGTCGGCCGGATCGGCAGGGACGCCTCCGCACGCGCCTACGGCATGGCCGGGATCGGCGCGCAGGACGTCGACGTCTTCTCGCTGTACGACCCCAACTCCTTCGAGATCATCCGCCAGCTGGAGGCGCTGGGCGTCTGCGCGGAGGGGGAGGGGGGCCCGCTCGTCGAGAGCGGGGCGATCGCCCTGGACGGAGCGCATCCGGTGAACCCGGACGGCGGCTGCCTGTCCTACGCCTGGAACGGGACACAGCAGATGACGCTGAAGGTGGTCGAGGCCGTGCGGCAGTTGCGCGGCGCGGCGGTGCACCAGATCAAGGACGCCCGGATCGCCGTGGTGGGCAACGCGGGCTCGGGCGCGCAGCACTACGAGATGGCCGTATTGGGGGAGAGCCGATGAGCAGGCCGGTGCCCGTGCCGACGGAGCTGACCCGTGCCTTCTGGGAGGGCACACGCGCTGGAGAGCTGCGCATCCCGCACTGCGCGGAGTGCGGGACGCGCTTTTTCGTCCCGGAACCGGCATGCCCCGGCTGCATGTCGCGGAACTGGAGCTACGAGCCGTCGAGCGGGGAGGGAGCCGTCTACTCGGTGACGGTCGTGCACCGCGCGCCGGGACCCGGTTTCGAGACGCCCTTCGCCCTGTCGGTCGTCGACCTCGACGACGGGGGGACGCTGCTCACCCATGTCGTGGG
>JAFACJ010000316.1 GCA_023425615.1 Actinomycetes bacterium | reverse complement strand
GCGCTGCACGCCGCGCTCCTGGAACTGATCGCCGAACGCCCGCTGAACCGGATCGCGGTCTCCGACATCACCAAGCGCGCCAACGTCAACCGCTCCACCTTCTACGAGCACTACGACGACGTGCACGAACTGGCCGCCGAGGCGTGCACCAGGACGTTCGACGAGCTGATCGCCGCCACGCCGGTGCTGCTCCCCTCGCACGACCCCGCCGAACGGCGCCGCGGCCTCGCCGAGATGACCGCGGTGTTCACGCACATCGCCGCGCACGCCGACCTCTACCGCGCCCTGCTGGGCCCCGCCGGCAGCGCACGGGTGATCGACCACCTGCACCGGCGGCTCACCATCGCCATCCACGTCAACCTGACCCGCCCCGCCACGGGCACCCACGCCGACGACCCCGCGTCGGTGCCCCACCACCCGATGGCGTCCTTCCTGGCCGGCGCCCTGCTCGGCACGGCGGCCGACTGGCTGCGCCACGGCTGCCCGAGCACCCCCCGCCAACTCGCCGAGAACCTCTGGTCCTGGTTCGACACGACGACCTGACCCCGCGGCGGCACGGGGTCCGGCGGCGATGACGCGGTGCGGCGGGGGCCTGCGAGACTGCTCGCATGGCCGAACTCAACGGGGCGCCGGTCTCCGCCGATGCGCTGCGGACGCTGGCGCTCACGAACTACGGGCACTTCACCGCGATGCGGGTGGAGGACGGGCGGGTCAGGGGCTACTCGTGGCATCTGGACAGGCTCGTCGACGACTGTCGTGAGCTGTTCTCCACCGAGCTCGACCGGGAGCGCGTGCGGGCCTACGTCCGTTCTGCGGCGGGAGGCCGGGAGGGGGCTTTCGTCCTTCGGGTGACGGTCTTCGATCCCGGGCTCGATCTCGGACGTATCGGCGGGAAGGCGCATCCCGCCGTTCTCGTGACCGGACGTCCGGCGCCGAGCCTGCCGGTGGCTCCGCTGCGCGTCCGGACCGCCGCGTATCGGCGCGACCTTCCGAGGGTCAAGCACATCGGGTTGTTCGGCACGTTGTGGCATCGCCGGGAAGCGATCGCGGCGGGTTTCGATGACTGCCTCTTCCACGACGGCGCCGGTTTCGTCTCCGAAGGCACCACGTGGAACATCGCCTTCTATGACGGCCGGAAGGTGCTCTGGCCGAGCGCCGAGGTCCTTCCGGGAGTGACCATGCGTCTTCTCCAGCAGGCGCACGAGGGGATGGTCACGGCGCCCGTGCATCTGCGCGACCTCTCGGGGATGCACGCCGCGTTCGCCACGAACACGTCGGCGGGCGTCCGTCCCATCGCCTCGATCGACGGCATCGACATGACCGCCGAGCACGGCGTCTTCGACACGCTCCGCGCGGAGTACCAGGAGATCCCCGCCGAGAGCCTCTGACCGGAAGGCCGGGCGAGGCCGTCTCTTCGCCGAGTGACCCACGGGGATATAGGGGCTGATGTTACGTTCGCGCTCATGCGATGCGAATACGTGAGCTGGGATGAGGCCGTCGGGTTGTTCGAGCGGCGGGGACTGCCGGAGAGCACGTACCAGAACCTGTACGAGGAGGAGTACATCCTCGTTCCCGGGCCCGCCGTGGTGAACGGCGACCTCCTGCTGGACGACCACGAGCGGACCCCGTGGCGGGATGGCACACCGGAGGGCGCGACCGGGTACATCGTGGACGGCGACCTGACCGTCGGGGGCAATCTCGTGGACATCGACGACGGCGCCGCCGCGCTGATCGTCCTGGGTGACCTGCGGACGAGGGACGTCTACCTGGAGGGCGACGTCAAGCTCATCGTCCGCGGCGACATGACGGCCGGGACGTTCACCGGCTACATGACCGAGAAGCTGGTGATGATCCACGGCGATCTGCGCACCGGCGTGTCGATCTTCTGTGACGAGTTCTGCCCCGACCTGGTCACCGGCTCCCTCACCGGACGGGTCCTCGCCCCCGGCTATCTCGACCTGGACGACGGCTCCATCGGCGGCCTCCTCGATCCGGCGCCCGACGTCCCGCTCGGCGAGCTGCTGGTCCCCGAGCTCCTGCGCGCCGAGGGGACCGGCGACGACGACGGGTACGCCGCGTTCGGCATCCGCGGCGACGTCCTGCGCGAACGCGTGATCGCCGGCCTTCCCCTGAGCCGGCCGGTCTGAACGGTCCGGCTGAACGGTGTTAGCGTTGCCTCATCCGCCATGATCATCGAGTTCGGGAGGACGCCGTGAACGCCGTGCCCTTCGACCCGCGTGCCCTGCTCGCCGAAAGCCGTCTCGGCGTCCTGGCGACGATCAAGTCCGACGGCCGCCCCCAGCTCTCCCCTGTCCTGCCCTTCTACGACCGGGAGGCCGAACTCCTCTATGTGTCGATGACCGAGGGACGCGCCAAGACGGCGAACCTGCGGCGGGATCCGCGCGCCACGCTGGAGGTCACCGCCCCCGACGGGCGCGCGTGGGCCACCGCCGAGGGCGTCGCGACGCTCACCGGGCCGGGCGCCGACCCCCACGGGCCCGAGGTCCAGGCGCTGGTCGACTACTACCGCCGCGCCGCCGGGGAGCACCCGGACTGGGACGAGTACCGGGCGGTGATGGTCTCCGACCGCCGGGTGCTCATGGTGATGACGGTCGACCACGTGTACGGCGCCAGGCTCGGCTGACGGCGGAGATCCGGAGAACCGGCGGGCCCCGCGGAGCGTCCCAGTGATCACATGGGAGGGACGTTCCGGGGAGGGCGCTTGCGGGGATTCGGTGACGGTCGGGAGAAGGCCGAGGCGCGGATCGCCGCGTGCCTCCGGGAGAAGACCGCGGTGCTCGACCTGTCCGATCTGCGGCTGGGAATGCTGCCCGAGTCGCTCGCGGAGCTCACCCATCTGACCGGGCTCCGGCTGCGCGGCAACCTCCTGACCTCCCTGCCGGAGTCGCTGGGCCGCCTCACCGGGCTCACCCGGCTCGACCTGAGCCGCAACATGCTGGCCCTGTTCCCAGAGCCACTGGGGAACCTCACCGCCCTCACCGAACTGGACCTCGCGCACAACCGGCTGATGGCGCTGCCCGACTCCCTCGGCCGCCTCACCGCCCTCACCGAACTCCACCTGGACGACAACCGGCTGACCGAACTGCCCGACTCGCTGGGAGACCTCAGCCGCCTCACCCGGCTCGACCTCGACAGCAACCGGCTGACCCGGCTCCCCGAGTCCCTGGGGAACCTCACCGCCCTCACCTCCCTTCAGCTGGCGAAGAACCAGGTGAGGGCGCTGCCCGAGTCCTTCGGGAACCTCACCGCGCTCGCCGTCCTCGACCTCCAGCTCAACAAGCTGAAACGGATCCCGGACTCCCTCGGCCGCCTCACCGCCCTCACCGAACTCCGCCTGGCGCAGAACCGGCTGACCCGGCTCCCCGAATCCCTCGGGAACCTCACCCGCCTCACCGCCCTCCCCCTCTGGCACAACGAGCTGGAACGGCTCCCCGAGTCCCTCGGGAACCTCACCCGCCTCACCCGCCTCACCCTGACGCGCAACCGGCTGACCTCGCTGCCGGAGTCCCTCGGGAACCTCACCGGCCTCACCGAACTCCTTCTCGACGACAACCGGCTGACCGAACTGCCCGACTCACTGGGGAACCTCAGCCGCCTCACCCGGCTCGACCTCAACGGCAACGCGCTGACCGCGCTGCCCGAGACGGTGGGCGGCCTCTCCTCACTCAGCTGGCTCTCCCTGAAGGACAACCGGCTCACCACGCTGCCCGAGTCCTTCGGAGAGCTGTCAGGTCTCAGCAGGCTCTCCCTGACCGCCAACCGGCTCACCCACCTGCCGTCGTCCTTCGGCCGGTTCCCCGAGCTGAGCACCCTGTACCTGGAGGACAACCGGCTGACCGCGCTACCCGAAGCCGTGGAAGGACTCACCGGCATCATCTGGCTCTACCTCCAGAACAACGCGCTAGAAGCCCTCCCCGAGTCGATGGGGAATCTGACCGGCCTGCTCAGGTGCGACGTGACGAACAACCGGCTGACCGCCCTGCCCGACTCGATGGCATCGCTGCCCTCCCTCATGGTCCTCTCGGCCGACGGCAACCGGCTCACCGCGCTGCCCGAGGACCTGGGGAACGCGCCCTCGCTCACCGAGCTCTACCTGAACGGCAACCGCCTGACCGCCCTGCCCGACTCACTGGGGAACGCATCCTCGCTGTCCATCTTGAAACTCGGCGGCAACCAGTTGACCGCGCTGCCCGACTCGATGGCATCGCTCACCGCCCTCACTTCGCTGGACGTGAGCGACAACCAGCTCACCTCCTTCCCCGAAACGGTGCGCGACCTCCCATCTCTCACCTGGCTCAACGTGCGCGGCAACCCGTTGGGCTCCTTCCCCGAGCGTCTGAAGCACCTCTCCGAGGCCGAACGCGCCCTGTACGTGCTCAGCCTGCGGCTGCGGGAACTGCACCGCGACGGCGGCCGGCCGAGCATGCGGGAGCTCGCCTCGCGGATCGACGAACGGCTCGGTGAGACGGGAACGATGAACCGCAGCACCGTGCACACGGTGTTGCACTGCCCGTTCCTGCCGAGCTGGCGGCAGGTCGAGCACCTTGTCCGCGCGTTGGACGGCGACCCCGAACAAGTGCGTCCCCTATGGACGGCCGCCTATGAGGTCTCCCCCGAACGCACCGTGGCGGACGGCCTGTATCTCCCCTTGGGCGGTGACCCCCTTACCGGACGCAGTGAGGGCGTGTCCGACCCGGCGACGCGGCTGCTGGATCCCGCCATCGGACGGTATGAGTTCCTGAAGAAGGGACGCATCCCGACCTACGGCTATGTCCCCGAACTCGTCTTCCACCCGGACGGACGTCTCATCGCCGGTGCCTACGACGGGGACGGGGAGGTGCAGCTCTGGGACGCGACCACCGGACAGGCCACCACCGCCCCCTTCACCGGCCTCGCCAAAGGGCGGATACGCCTGGCCTTCCACCCGCACGGGCACCTGCTGGCCGGTGCCAGCAGCGACGACCCGGCGGTGCGGTTCTGGGACACGATCACCGGTGACCCCGTCCGCGTCCTGCCCACCGAGCACAGCGGCGTGACGCAGATGGCCTTCCATCCTGACGGGCGCCTGCTGGCCGCCGCCTGCACCGGCGGAGAAGTACACGTGTGGGATCCGGCCACCGGCGAACCCGTCACGTCCTTCCCCGGCTCCAAGGAAGTCCACGCCCTGGCCTTCCGTCCCGATGGGAGGACGCTGGCCGTGGCCGACGGCGAGGCGGTGCACCTGTGGGACATCTCCACCGGAGAGCACGCCACCCGTCTTCTCGCCGACCGTCCCGGCTACGTCACCCGAGGCGTCTTCGACCCGGACGCCCGCCTCCTCGCCACCATCGAGGACGACGACAGGTCCGGGAGGCCCCGCACCGTACGGCTACGGGACGTCGGCACCGGTGAACTCGTCGCCGCCTTCTCCTCCCCCGAAATCATCTACGTGCTCGACTTCCACCCCGAAGGCCAACTGCTGGTCATCGGAAGCCGCTATCACCGCTCCAGCACCCTGCGGTTGTGGGATCCGGTCAGCGGACTGAGCCTGGCCCCCGGATGGGGCCCTTCCGGTGAGCCCACCTACCCCTACGCGGTGGCCTTCCACCCCAGTGGGCGGATACTCGCCCTGGTCGGGGACACCAACGAGATCCGCCTATGGACGACCTATCCCCCCGTCGGAGCCCCGCTCCTCGGCCACCTCCGCCAGGTCTGGGAGCTGGCCTTCCGGCCCGACGACGGGGCGCTGGCCACTGTCCCCTACGACGAGGCGCCATGCTTCTGGGATCCGACCACCGGCGGCCCGCTCGGCTCCCCCGTCTCCGAGGACGTCGTCTCGCTGGTCTTCCACCCGGACGGACGCCTTCTGGCCACCGCCGACAAGGGCGGGACGGTGCTGGTGCGCGACGCCGACACCGGTGAACCCGTCTGCCCTCCCCTGGCCGGGCACTGCCTCACCGACGCCTTCCCTTGCCCTCACCTCGCCTTCCAGCCCGGAGGCCGACTGCTGGCCACCACCGACTTCTACGAGGGCGACCGGACGGGCACGGTGTGGCTGTGGGACACCTCCACCGGAGAGCTTCTCGACTGCTTCTCGGCCCTCGGCGGCGATATCCGGCAGATCGCCTTCCAGCCCGGCGGCCGTCTGCTCGCCGTCGCCGACGCCGACGCCGTCCGGCTCTGGGACACGGCCACCCGTACGTTCGCCTGCGGTCCCCTGCCCACCGGGGCGATGGCCTTCCATCCCGACGGGAGCCTGCTGGCCATCGATCGTGACAAGGGCGTGCACCTGTGGGACGTGCTCACCGGTGAACGCGTCGGCTCCCCTCTGTCCGCCGGGCGGGAGCACCACATCGACGTCCTGGCCTTCCACCCCGACGGGAGCCTGATCGCCGTCGCCACCGGCGACGGAGCCGTCCACTTCCTGGATCTCGCCACCGGCACGGCCGTGGGGGCGCCGCTCGCCGGAGGTGCGAGGATCAACGCCCTCGCCTTCTCCCCCGACGGCCGGGTGCTGGCCACCGCCGGCAACGACGGGGCGGCCCTGCTGTGGACCCGCCGTCCGGAGCCACGGGGCGCCGAGGCGCGCTGATCCGGAGGAGACGGCCCTCGCGGGGCGTTGCCGTCTTCCCGGTCAGTCCCAGGGGGGCGGGCCCGTCTGGGAGGCCCAGGCGGCCAGGGAGTCGTTGCCGTAGAGGCGGATGTTCATGTGGGCGGCGTAGTCGCGGGCCTGGGCGGTGAAGGACGAGGTGGTCACCACGGCGGCGACGGCGGCCTGGTGGACGGCGTAGCAGGTGCCGCCGAACTTCTGGAGGTCGGGGCCGCTCACCTTGCTGGTGGTGCGGTAGCGCTTGGCCTGGATGACCAGGCGGCGGCCGTGAGGGGTCGTGGCGATCACGTCGGCGCCCAGGTCGCCGGCGCCGCCGACCACCTTGACCCCCGAGCAGCCGTCGCGGCGGCACAGATAGGCGAGTGCCTCCTCGAACTGGCGGGGCGTCATCCGGTGGTAGACGGCGATCTCGCGGGCGCGGGCCGCCTCCAGCGCCAGACGGCGGGTGCGGGCACGCCACCACAGGGTGCCGGCCGCGACCGCGACCGCCGCCACGAGCACCAGGACGAGCACGGAGGCCGCCGGGTGCGCCCGCGCGGTGTCCACGAGGGCCGAGAGCCCCGCGAAGGCGAGGCCGAACGCGATGAGGGCGAGGAACAGACCGCCCAGCGCGTCGTCTTTCTTCCTCTTCCGGGACCGGCGTCTCGCCAAACGTGCCTCCGGGATCCGTACGGTGATTTATTTTTACCGAATCCCAGCGCAAAGTCACTAGATTTCTGACATGACGGAGCGGCAAGAAAAAAGCGGAAGCCGAACGGGGGATCGGCTTCCGCGCACACGGGAGAGGCGTGGCCTCAGGGCAGGTAGTGGGTCTCGTTGAAGGAGCGGACGACGGCGGGCCCGTCGTCGTACCAGTCGACCGTGGACAGCGAAGCGGTGTCCAGATGGAGACGGTGCAGGGCGGCGTCGGAGGCGTCGAGCGCCTGCTGGACCATGATCTTGATGGGCGTCACATGGGAGACGACGAGGACGGTCCTGCGGCGGTGGCGGACCAGCAGCTTGGCGCGGGCCGTCGCCACGCGCCGCGCCACCTCGGCGAAGCTCTCACCGCCGGGCGGGGCGCAGGAGGAGTCGGCGAGCCAGGCCGCCATCTCCTCGGGCCAGCGCTCCTTGACCTCGGCGAAGGACATGCCCTCCCAGGCGCCGAAGTCGGTCTCGCGGAACCCCTCCTCGACCCTGACCTCGGCCCCGGTGACCTCGGCCGCCGCCGCGGCGGTGTCCAGCGCGCGGCGCAGCGGAGAGGAGACGATCACCTCGATCCCCCGGTCGGCCAGCGCCTTGGCGGCGGCCGCCGCCTGCTCACGCCCGTGCTCGGTCAGCGGGATGTCAC
>JAFACJ010000303.1 GCA_023425615.1 Actinomycetes bacterium | reverse complement strand
GCGCTGACCGAGGAGATGGGCGCGCCGAAGGCGCTCGCGAGCGGCTTCCAGGTGCAGCTCGTGCTCGGGCACCTGACCACGGCGATCGAGGTGCTGAAGGAGTTCGTCTTCGAGGAGCGGCGCGGCGCCACGCTGGTCGTGAAGGAGCCGATCGGCGTCTGCGGCCTGATCACGCCGTGGAACTGGCCGATGAGCCTCATCGCCGTGAAGCTCTTCCCCGCCCTGGCGACCGGCTGCACCACGGTGCTCAAGCCGTCGGAGCGCTCGCCCTTCACCGGGCAGATCTTCGCCGAGGTCCTCGACGCCGCGGGCGTCCCCGCCGGGGTGTTCAACCTCGTGCAGGGCGACGGGCCCGGCGTGGGCGTGCCGCTGTCGGCGCACCCGGGCGTCGACATGATCTCCTTCACCGGCTCCACGCGGGCGGGCGTCGAGATCGCCAGGAACGCGGCGCCCACCGTCAAGCGGGTGGCGCAGGAGCTCGGCGGCAAGAGCCCGAACATCATCCTCGACGACGAGGCGTTCGCCGACAACGTCCGCGCCGGCATCGTGGACATGATGGGCAACTCCGGGCAGACATGCAGCGCGCCCTCGCGCATGCTGGTGCCGGCCGCGCGGATGGAGGAGGCCGTCGCCGCCGCCAGGGAGGCCGCGTCGCAGGTGACCGTCGGCGACCCGAACGGCGACTTCTCCATCGGCCCGGTGGTCGCCGGGTCCCAGTTCGACAAGATCCAGGAGCTGATCCAGAAGGGCATCGACGAGGGCGCCACGCTGGTGGCCGGCGGCGTCGGACGCCCCGACGGGCTGGAGAAGGGCTACTACGTCAAGCCCACCGTCTTCGCCGACGTCAAGAACGACATGACCATCGCCCGCGAGGAGATCTTCGGGCCGGTGGCCACCATCATCGGCTACGACAGCATCGACCACGCCGTCGAGATCGCCAACGACACCGAGTACGGCCTGGCCGGCTATGTCGCGGGCGCCGACCTGGAGCAGGCGCGCGCCGTCGCCCGCCGCATCCGCGCCGGATGGGTCTCGGTCAACGGCGGGTTCGACTTCAACTGCCCGTTCGGGGGCTACAAGAAGAGCGGCAACGGCCGCGAGTGGGGCGAGTTCGGCTTCCACGACTACCTGGAGATCAAGGGCGTCCTCGGCTATGCCCCCGACGAAGCCGCCCCGTGACCTCGGGTCTTCCCGTAAGGAGCGATGCATGGCCGTGATCGCCACGAGGCGACTTGGTGAGACCGTCGGCGCCGAAGTGCTGGACGTCGATGTCGAGCGTCTACTGAACGATGACGAGCTGCCGTCGGCGTGCATGGAGGCGTTGGAGGAGCACGGCGTGCTGCTCTTCCGCGAACTGCACGCCGACGATGACGCACAGGTGGCGTTCTGCCGGAAGTTCGGCGAGCTGGCCCGCTTCCCCAGGTACGCCAACCAGTACGTCATGGAGATCAGCTTCAACCCCGGCAATCCGAACGCCGAGTACTTCGCCAGCAACGACCACTGGCACATCGACGGCGCGCTGGACGACATCCCGGCCAAGGCGTCGGTGCTGAGCGCCCATGTGACGGCGGGCCGGGGCGGGGAGACGGAGTTCGCCAGCACCTACGCGGCGTACGACGATCTCACCGACGAGGAGAAGGAGCGGTACGCCGGGCTGCGGATCGTCCACACCTTCGAGGCGATCCAGCGTCTCACCTACCCCGACCCCACGCCCGAGCAGCTCGCGGAGTGGGCGTCGCGGACCGTCCGGGAACTGCCGCTGGTGTGGGAGCACCGGTCGGGACGGCGCTCGCTGGTGTTCGGGGCGACCGCCTCGCACGTCGCCGGAATGGACGTGGAGGAGGGACGCGCGCTGCTCTCCGACATCGAACGGCGTGCCACCGCGCCGGACAGGGTGCTGCGGCACACCTGGACGGTCGGCGACATGGTGATGTGGGACAACCGGGGCCTGGTGCACCGGGCGTGCCCCTTCGACCGGAGCGAGCCGCGCCGGATGCACCGCACGACCCTCCTCGGCGACGAGGAGATCCGATGAGCGCGCGCACGGCCATCGTCACCGGCGGCGCCTCGGGCATCGGCGGCGCCATCAGCCGCCGTCTCGCCGCGGACGGGGCGCTGGTGGCGGTCTTCGACCTCGACGGCGGGGCGGCCGAGGAGCTCGCCGCCTCGATCGAGAAGGACGGGGGCAAGGCCATCGGCCTCGCCGTCGACGTCACCGACCGCGCCGCCATCGACGCCGGTGTCACGCGGGTGCGGGAGCGTCTCGGCCTGCCGGTGATCCTGGTGAACAGCGCCGGGGTCACCGCCTTCGGGCCCTCCCTCGACCTGTCGGCCGAGACCTGGGACCGCGTGCTGGCCGTCAACCTGACCGGCACGTTCGCCTGCTGCCAGGCGGTGCTCCCCTGCATGGTCGAGGAGGGCTGGGGGCGGATCGTCAACATCTCCTCCTCCAGCGTCCACAGCGGCTCCCCCGGCATGGCCGCCTATGTGGCGTCGAAGTCGGGCGTGCTGGGCCTCACCAAGGTCCTGGCGCTGGAGTTCGCCAAGAAGGGCATCACGGTCAACACGATCCCGCCCGGTTTCATCGACTCCCCGATGCTGCGCGACACCGCCCGCGGCGGCAAGCTCGATGTGGCGCAGCAGATCGAGCGGACGCCGGTCGGCCGGATCGGGCTGCCCGAGGACGTCGCCGCGGCCTGTGCGTTCCTGGTGAGTGAGGAGTCCTCCTACATCACCGGCCAGGTCATCGGCGTCAACGGCGGGCGCAACACTTGATGCGGCCGGTGGAAGAGGAGGCCCCGGCCCGCATAGCGCCCCTGCCCCGGGCGGAGTGGTCGCCGGAGATGACCGAGTTCATCTCCGGCTTCCGCTCCGCCGTCAGGGGCGACGGTCCGGAGGAGGGCCGCCAGTCGGGGTCCAACCTGCTGGGGACGTTCGCCCGCTATCCGGAGCTGGCCAAGGCGTTCCTCACCTTCAACGGGCATCTGCTGTACGGGTCGGCGCTGTCGGCACGGCAGCGGGAGCTGCTCGTGCTGCGGGTCGCGGCGCTGCGCAGGTGCGGTTACGAGTGGGCGCAGCATGTGATCCTCGGCGGTAAGGCGGGCCTGGAGGACGAGGAGATCGCCCGGGTGCGGCAGGGGCCGGACGCGCCGGGCTGGGACCCCCTGGAAGGTGCGCTGGTACGTGCCGTGGACGAGCTGCTCGCCGAGGGCACGGTCGGCGATGAGACCTGGCGTGTTCTGGCTGGCGGGTTCGACGAGCGTCAGCTCATGGACGTGGTCTTCACCGTCGGCACGTACGAGCTGCTGGCGATGGCGCTCAGCTCCTTCGGCGTACGGCCCGAGACCGACCTGATCCCGTACCTGCCCGACGGCCCGTGACGTCGGCGGCCTCGGATCGTGAGTTAGAAACCTCTCCGCGCGATGGCGTGTGCCTCGCGGGCCAGGTCCTCCTGGAAGTCCGGGTGGGCGATGGCGACCAGGCGGTGCGCGCGTTCGGCGAGGGGTCTGCCCTTCAGCTCGGCGGCGCCGAACTCGGTGACGATGACGTCGACGTCGCTGCGGGCGGTGGTGACGGGGCCCGTCAGCCGGGCGGTGATCCGGCTGACGGTGCCGCCCTTGGCGGTGGCGGGCAGGGCGATGATGGCGTGGCCGCCAGGTGAGCGGGCCCCGGCGCGGACGAAGTCGACCTGGCCGCCGGTGCCGCCGAGGTAGGCGGCGCCGCTCTGCTCGGCGTTCACCTGGCCGGTCAGGTCGACCTCCATCGCCGAGTTGATGGTCACGAGCCTGTCGACGCGGGCGAGCACGGCCGGGTCGTGGGTGTAGGAGGTCGCGCACATGCGGATCCTCGGGTTGCGGTCGGCGAACTCGTACAGGCGTTTGGTGCCGATGAGGGCGCCGTTGATGGACACGCCCCGGTCGATGCGCTTGCGGGCGTTGGTGACGACGCCGGCCTCGACCAGCTCCACCAGGCCGTCGCCCAGCATGCCGGAGTGCACGCCGAGGTCCCAGCGGTCGTGCAGCAGCCGCAGGAGCGCGTCGGGTACCGCGCCGACGCCGGTCTGCAGGACCGAGCCGTCCTCGATGTAGGCGGCGGCGTGCCGCGCGATGGCCTCG
>JAFACJ010001183.1 GCA_023425615.1 Actinomycetes bacterium | reverse complement strand
CTGTCCTCCATCCCCGGCGCCGCGGTCACCAGCATCCGCGTCGAGGGCGTCCTGCACGAGTTCTCCACCGTGCCGGGCGTCAAGGAGGACCTGACCGACATCATCCTCAACCTCAAGCAGCTCGTCGTCTCCTCCGAGCACGACGAGCCGGTGGTGATGTACCTGCGCAAGCAGGGCCCCGGTGATGTCACGGCCGCCGACATCGCGCCGCCGGCCGGCGTCGAGGTGCACAACCCCGACCTGAAGATCGCCACGCTGAACAGCAAGGCGAAGCTGGAGATGGAGCTGACGGTCGAGCGCGGCCGCGGCTATGTCTCGGCGACCCAGAACAAGCAGCCGGGCCAGGAGATCGGCCGGATCCCGATCGACTCCATCTACTCCCCGGTGCTCAAGGTCACCTACAAGGTAGAGGCGACCCGTGTCGAGCAGCGCACCGACTTCGACCGTCTGATCCTGGACGTCGAGACCAAGCACTGCATGCTGCCGCGCGACGCGGTGGCGTCGGCCGGCAAGACCCTGGTCGAGCTGTTCGGCCTCGCCCGCGAGCTGAACGTCGAGGCCGAGGGCATCGACATGGGCCCGTCCCCGACGGACGCCGCGCTCGCGGCGGACCTGGCGCTGCCGATCGAGGAGCTGAACCTCACGGTCCGCTCCTACAACTGCCTCAAGCGCGAGGGCATCCACTCCGTGGGCGAACTCGTCGCCCGCTCCGAGCAGGACCTGCTGGACATCCGCAACTTCGGTGCCAAGTCCATCGAAGAGGTCAAGCAGAAGCTGCACGACATGGGGCTGTCCCTCAAGGACTCCCCGCCCGGATTCGACCCGACCGCCGCCGCCGACGCCTACGGCGAGAGCGACGACGAGTCGTTCGCCGAGACCGAGCAGTACTGAGCCGGTACAGCGGTACCGACCGACACATCAAGCTGACCCCAGTACCTGACACGGCTGGGGCAGGAAGGAAAGAGCCATGCCCAAGCCCACCAAGGGCGCGCGCCTGGGCGGCAGCCCGGCGCACGAGAAGCTGATCCTGGCGAACCTCGCCACCCAGCTCTTCGAGCACGGCCGCATCACCACCACCGAGGCCAAGGCCCGCCGCCTGCGCCCGCTGGCCGAGAAGCTGATCACCAAGGCGAAGAAGGGCGACAACGCCAACCGCCGCCTGGTGCTGCAGACCGTCCGCGACAAGGGCGTGGTGCACAAGCTGTTCGCCGAGATCGGCCCGCACTTCGCCGAGCGTCCCGGCGGCTACACCCGGATCACCAAGATCGGTCCCCGCAAGGGCGACAACGCGCCGATGGCCGTGATCGAGCTCGTCGCCGAGCAGGTCTCCGGGGTGACCGTCCGCAAGACGACCGAGGCCCCCGCGGCCGCGGCCGAGCCGGAGCAGGTCGAGGCCGTCGCCGCCGAGGCCCCGCAGGCCGAGGAGGCCAAGGCCGACGCGGCAGAGGCCAAGGCCGAGGAGTAAAGGCACTGCCTCGATTCGGGCCCGTCGTCCTCTCCGGAGGGCGTCGGGCCCGTTCGTTCTCGGCCTTCTTGGTCTCATTGGCACTGTGTTCTTCTCTGACGTGGGACGGAAAGCAGCAGATGACGTCGTTGGTGAGGCTCCGGCTGGACATCAGCTATGACGGGGCGGATTTCGCGGGCTGGGCGCGGCAGCCGGAGCAGCGCACCGTCCAGGGGGTCGTCGAGGACGCGCTGGCCCGCATCATGCGGCTGGACCCGCCGCCCGTCCTGACCGTCGCGGGCCGTACGGACGCCGGAGTGCACGCCACCGGGCAGGTCGCGCATGTGGTCCTCCCCGCGTCCGCCTACCAGCAGATCAGCCGGGCGATGCCGCGGCGGCTGGCCGCGGTGCTCCCGCCGGACGTGCGGGTGCGCGAGGTGACCCTGG
This sequence comes from Actinomycetes bacterium, assembly GCA_023425615.1. Lineage (GTDB taxonomy): Bacteria > Actinomycetota > Actinomycetes > Streptosporangiales > Streptosporangiaceae > Actinocorallia. The sequence goes on along the minus strand of JAFACJ010001183.1, from coordinate 1,477 downwards.
CGCCCGAGGGGTTCGACGCCCGGTTCTCAGCGCTGCGCAGGCGCTATGAGTACCGGGTCAGCGACGAGCCGACGGGCGTGGCGCCGCTGCGCCGCCGCGACACCGTCTGGCACCCGCGTCCGCTGGACGTCGCCCGGATGAACGAGGCGGCCGCGCTGCTCGTCGGCGAGCACGACTTCGCCGCCTACTGCCGCAAACGCGAGGGCGCCACCACGATCCGCAGGCTGCTGCGCTATGAGTGGGAGCGCCGCGAGGAGCGGCTGGCGGTCGCGACGGTGGAGGCCGACGCGTTCTGCCACTCGATGGTGCGGGCGCTCGTCGGCGCGGTCCTGTCGGTCGGCGACGGGCGGCGGCCGGTGGAGTGGCCGCGCGAGGTGCTGCTGACCGGGGTGCGCGACTCGGCGGTCAAGGTGGCGCCGGCGCACGGGCTGACCCTGGTGGACGTCGCCTACCCCGCGGAAGGCGAGCTCGCGGCCCGCGCGCTGGAGACGCGCCGGGTGCGGACCCTCGCGCCGCCGCCCGCCGAGCCCGCCGCCGTCTCGCCTACCGCTTCTTGAGCGGTGCGTTCACGTAGGTGAGGAAGGCGCGGGCCGCCTCGTTGAGTTCCTTGGGCTGCTTGGCGGGCTTGGTGCCGTCCAGGTACTGCGCGTAGGCGTACAGGACATAGCGGCCGTAGGTGACGAGGGCGGTGCGGCCGCCGGTCTTGGTGATGGCCTTGGAGTGCTTGCCGGGCAGCGCCACGAACCAGTTGCCCTTGCGCGCGGGGGTGCCGGCCTTCTGGACGGCGAGCGCGATCTTCTTGTTCTTCGTGATGTAGGTGGAGCGGACCAGGCCCTGGCACTTCTGCTTGACCAGGGTCTTGGCCATGGCGCCGTTGGCGGCGTAGTCGCAGCGCAGGTTGAGCGACTTGCGGTCCATGACGAAGTCACGCCCGGCGAGCTGGAGCTTCTGCGCCGGGAAGATCTCGGTCATGGTCAGCGGCTGGGGGTCGGTCGCCGCGTCGTCCACGGTGGGTCCCGAGGGCTTGGCCGGAGGCGCGCTGGGCGTCGGCGTGACGGGGACGGGCGGTGGCGTCTGGGCGGCGGCCAGAGGGGACCGCGGCGTGGTGGCGGGCTTGCGCTCGCCGTCACCGGACTTGCCGGTGAGCACCACGTAGGCGGCGGCGCCGATGGCCAGCGCGGGGACGAGGGCCATCGCCACGTACAGCGGCGTGCGCTTCTTCTTCGGCGGCTGCTGCGTGACGGGCTCGGAGGCGTACGGCGGCGCGTACTGGGCGTCGACCGCGGCCGGAGGGGACGCGAAGACCGGCTGGGCGGGCGGAGGCGTGGGCCGTGCCGCCATGTCGACGACCGTCTGGCCCGCGGGGGCCCAGGCGGAAGGAGGCAGTGAGGCGTCCTCCGCGTCGGGGATGGCAGCGCCGGGGGCGGTCCAGGCGGCGGGGGAGTCCAGCAGCCGCTGCTCGGCCTGCGCCTTCTCC
>JAFACJ010000283.1 GCA_023425615.1 Actinomycetes bacterium | reverse complement strand
GGCGAAGAGGCCGGGGGCGCCCGGCTTCGGCTTGGGGCCGTGAGCCGTGGCCATGGCCCAGTGGGCGGCGGCCGCGGACTCGAACCGCTCGTCCACGCAGGCCAGGCGCGCATGAAGGAGTGCGGTGCCGGCCAGGCTCTGGAGGCATGCCGGCGGACGGGCGGGCGCGGCGGCGACGACGCGCTCAGGGGCCAAGAGCCGTTCGGCGATCGTGAGCGCTTGCTGGGCGGCGGTCATGGCGTGTGCGCCGGGGTGCGTGCGAACAGCAGGTCGGCCGCCAGCGCGCGGACCAGGGGCTCATCAGCGGTGCCCCCGAGCAGCCGGTTGATGTGCATGTGGACCAGGGATGAGGCGCACTGGATGCGGCGGCCGGGGTCGAGAACCGCTCGGTAGGCCGCCAGTGCCTCTTGACGGGCCTTCCACAGCACCGCGTGCGGGGCAGGCTGGGCTGCGGCGGCGCGGGTGGCAGGCCGCAGCACGTCCATGCGCCGTCGGGTCGCGCGGTCGAGGTGGCGGCCCGAGAGCACAGCCGGGGCTCCGTCGGCGACGGCGCGGGCTATGGCCGCAGCCGACAGCGCCGCGACGACGATGCGCCGGTCGCCCGCAGGGGCGGAGGCCAGAACGTCCAGCACCAGGCGGGAATCGGCCATGAAGACCTGCTCGGCGGCCTGCATCGTCTCGGCGGTGCCTCCGTACCGCTCGATCTCGGGATCGTAGGGCTCAAGTGCCAGGCCGCTGGCCAGACGATCGCCGATGAGGCCGTGGATGAGCTGGGAGAGGGCAGGTAGAAGTCGGCCTCCCAGGTCGGCAGCCTCGCCGTGGAACCGGACGCGCAGGTGCGGGCCCGCGTGGTCGGCGTAACGCAGCCAGAACCACCGCTCGGTATCACCGACGAAGGCCAGCAGGCGGGTCAGGACGTCGTCCTGGCAGGTGAGGGCCGCGCCGATGCGCAGGGACAGCCACGGGCCGCCCGGCAGGTGCACGCCGACGCCCGACCCCCGCTCGGTGGCAGGGTACGGCGGGATGGGGGCAGGCGGGCGCGTGGAGACGAGAGGGATGACCAGTTCCAGAGCGTGCGGCCCGTCGGGGCCGGTGACGACGCCTTGGGAGCCTCCGCCCGGCTGCTCGGTCACGGTGGCGTCGCCACCGCGCAGCAGGTGGCGGCGCAGCAGGCCGCGGTCGGTGGAGTGGCGCAGATCCACCGGCAGGGCCCGGTCGTGGTCGGTGATGACGACGATGTGCGGCGGCGTGGGCGTGGTCGTTGTTCTCCACTCCTCCAGCGCTTCGGCGAAGGCGTCAGTGGCGGTTGCGGAGGAGATGACATGGCCGGGGAGCGTCCAGCGGGCCGGGGCCACGATGGTGGACCGGTACCGGATGCGCGGGCAGAACGGGGCGCTGGTCAGCGGCCCCCAGGACCAGGCCTTCCATGGGCGCGCGCCCTGCTGGCCCAGCATCCGCAAGAACGCCGCGACGGGCGGCAGCAGGTGATCGGAAATCCGGGAGAACAGGATCGGGATGATCGGCTGGTCCAGGCCGGGCGACCACAGGGTGAGGCGCTGCCCGTCGGACACCAGCAGCAGCTCGTGCACCGCCAGATCCCCGGGACGGGCGGGCACGCCGAGCGGCAGGCGGTGGGAGGCCAGGCCGGTCTCCGGTGCGAGGGCCGCACCGCTGGGGGTGCGGCCCCGCACCACCATCTCCGCTGGATGAGAGGTCTCGCCGAGGCGGCCGAGGTAGTCGACGTGCAGAGCGGGCAGCAGGGAGACGAACCGGCCCGAGGAGGACCCGGCGCGCTGGGTGCCGCCAGCGGGCGAAACCGCCAGGCGGAGCCGACCGGTGGCGGGGTCGGACAGGACCCGCACATAGATCTCTGCGGTGCCCGGCGGCAGCTCGCCCTGACCCCCGCGGGCATCGGTGAGGGCACGGAGGGTTGCGTCGTCCAGCTCGATCTCCCTCAATCCGTCGGCGACGGCGCGGTGAGTGAGCGAGGCCAGAATCGCGGCGCACTGCGGCGAGGCGGCGAACTCGGCGTCGCCGGGATCGGTGCCTCCGACTCCCTCGACGGGGTCTATGGCGGTCAGCAGCCGCACTGGCCGGTGTGGGCCGTAGCGGGCTAGGAACCGGCGGTGGAACGCCTTCAGGGGGTCGGTGGAGAAGCCGATGCTCCACAGGAGCCCGGCAGCCGTGGCGGCATCGCGGGCGAGATGGCGGGGCAGGAGCAGGTTCGTCGCATCGAGGGAGACGTCGGCGCGCAGCGGGTGGTCGTGCTCCAGCACCCGGTCGGCGGTGTCGCGTGCGGCGAACAGGGCGGTGAGCCTGCGGTCGGTACCCACGGGGTGAGCGTCGGCATCGGCCAGCAGCCGGCGAAGCTGCGCCAGGTCATCGACGAGATCGCCGGGTGGGAGCTTGGCCGCGAGGTGGCCCAAGGAGTCGGCGTGGTGCTCGCCCAGCAGGTCGGTCAGCAGGAGACCGGTGCGTACCAGCTCCAGGACCAGGCGGCGGACGTGCCGACCAGTGCCGGGCCAGGTGGAGGTTATGGCCTCGGTGATGGTGGTCCAAGAGGCTCCTGCTGCGCATATGCGCAGCAGGAGTACGGCGGGATCGGTGGCCCGCACTGAAACGCGGCTCACTCCCCGTGTTCCTGGCTCGGCCGGGCGTTCGTGCTCGATGCGGTCGCCGCGGCGGGCGGCCAGATTGTTCGTCCAGAACGTCAGCCCCTCCAGCACGCCGGGCAGGTCCAAGGCGCGCTCGGCGACGGCGTGAAGCCAGCCCGGATCGGGGACGGTGCGAGCGCGGTGCGCGGCACCGAGGGTAAGAGGCGGCGCGGGGTCGGCGAACCGTGCGACGGCGACTCCGGCGAACGCTCCGTGCGGTGTGGGGCGGGTGCGCGCCCGCAGCGTGTAGCCGCGGACCGTGGCGGCGGCGCGTGCGTCCCACGCCTCCGGCTCGGTGCCGCACACCAGAACGCCCGCATGCCGGGAGGCCAGGAACATGCCCTCGCGGACCAGCGAGGACACCGGCTCGCCGGGAAGGTCGTGCGCGGGAAGCAAGGGAACCCGAGCCAGAGCAACAGGGAGCGGGACGAAGACACTCTTCGTTCCGCTCCCTGCGGCCTTGTGCGATACGTCCACGGCGGGTATCAGCCGCCGCAGCCCACGCAACTGTTGGTACACGTGTCGGACGTGCAGTCCTCGGAATCCATGCCCGCAGGCAGGTCATGGACGTCGCTGACCACCGTGTCCAGGTCGAACAGCTCATAGACGTCGAGGGCAGCGGGGGCCGTCGCGGGGACGGCCGCCCTGTCGTTGAGAAGCACAGATCTCATACTTTGAGATTGCGCTTCTGAAGGTCATCCTTCAAGGAAGAAATCAGTATCCGTATGTTCAGTCGGTGAGCACGAAGATTCTGCTATGTGCCTTGTCGGCCGTAATGAGGGCAGGGCGGTCTGGGCTGTTCGCCGGATGCACCTCCACCCGTAGGCCTTCCAGGGAGTCACGGGCGGCACCCCACGCCTTGAGACGGTCGGCGACTTCACCGGCCAGCCTCTGGCTGCCCGGCCCGTAGGCGCACGCACCCAGTTCGGTGCGCGTGCCGTCCTCGGAGTCCCGACGGATCAGGTAGACGATGGTGTCGGCCGTATAGCAGCCCATGCTGCCCCACGGGTAGATCGGCTTGACCAGGCCCGCCTCCAGGGCCTTGGGGGTGACCAGGAAGCGGCACAGGTCCGCCGAGGTCCCGGCCAGCCAGAAGTCCAGGTGCTCAAAGGGTTTGATCGGGACGACGACCCCGGACCAGGCGAGAGCCGGGGGCAGGTTCAAGGCCGCGCCGAGCGCGTGGACGTCAACGGGCTGACCGTCGTCCACGCGAATACGCACGCCGGTCTCCCGGGGCAGCTCGACGTTCAGCTCCTCGACGACCGAGGCGCCCTCGCCCCGCATGGGCATGAACCCGCACTCGTTGATCGAGACGCTGCTCCAGACGTCGCCGTGCAACTCCAGCGCGACGGCACGTGTCACACCGCGCATCCGCAGCGGAACGACCAGACGGCCGCCGGGGGCGAGCTGCTCCCGCCAGGCAGGAGGCAGGTCCCAGGCCCCGGCGGTGACGATGATCCGATCGTAGGGCGCGTCATCAGGCACTCCCCCGGTACCGTCCCCGCACACCACCCGCACACCGGGGTAGCCCGCGGCGTCCAGGCCGCGCCGAGCCCCGGCGGCGATGTCCGGGCCGATGTCGATCGTGGTCACCTGTCCGGCGGGACCGACGAGCTCAGCCAGGCAGGCCGCGTTGTAGCCGGTCCCGGCGCCGACCTCCAGGACGCGGTGACCGGGCCGGGCCTCCAGTTGCTCCAGCATCGCGGCGACCACCCCGGGCCCCGAGGCCGAGCTGATGGCGATGCCCTCAGCGTCACGGAACGTGACGACCGAGTCATTGGAGTAGGCCTGCTCCAGGGTCGCGTCCGGAACGAACAGGTGCCTGGGCACGGCGCGCATCGCAGCCTCGACCCGCGCGGTCCGCACACCTCCCCAACTGCGCAGCCTGTCGACCATGGCCTTCCGCAACTCTTCGGCGGAAGCAGGCGAAGTGGTGTCGGTTGTTCCCATGACCGCAGGGTAAGGCGCGCTAGGGCCGGGGGCAGGGATATCTGAGCTCCCCCGTCCCACGGACACCGTGATACGGCATCAGGGTTGCGGGTGCGGCGGCCGGTGCCGCCTCCCGCATCGTCCGTGTCTGCACCCCACTCCCGGACAGAGAGCCCCGACGAACTCGCCGCCCTGGCCTGTCGAACACCGAGCCACCACGCACTGGACGCCTCCATGAACCGGCCCTACGTCAGGGGAAGGCCGAGGACCAGGACATCCATCAGTGGGGCGGAAGGCCAGCCGGGGCGCAGTTCGGCGGCTTTCGTCCAGCCCCACTTCTTGTAGGCGGAGTAGGCCGTGGTGTTCTCCGGCCGCACGAGGAGCGTTGCGCGTTGCTCTTGGCGGTCACGCAGTAGTTCATCGTGGAGTGCGTGGGCAATGCCGCGGCCGGTCCATGCCTGTCGGACCATGATCTCGCTAAGGGCGAAGGTCCGGGTGCCGTCTTCGTCAGCGAAGCCGGGTTGGGATTCGGTGAGACCGCTCCACCATCCGGAGGTAGCGGTCAAGGGCCATCCCCAGGTCTGCCCTACGGGCTCGTTGTTCTCGTATCCAATGACCAGTGTGAGACCTGGTCGCCCGGTGTAGAGCCGGAATCGTTCCATGAACGCATCTACAGTGTTGAACGGATCGCCGGTAGCGATCTGCGCCGCGTAGGCGTCACGGTAGATTTCGCCGACGAGTTCGCGCTGCTCCCACGCGCCGAGGTGGTCGAAGGTCCGGAAGGTAATGGTGGTCATGACGTCATTGTTGGCGTGGTGGCAGCATTTGGCTACCGAGCCTTTTCACGGGTTCGCTGCGGTGAGTATCCGAGCAGAGGTGTCGAACCGGTCGCAGAACTCCGATTCGATCTTTGCCGCGTATCTGCGGACGGGTCGGAGTTCCCGCAGTACCCGAGCGGAGCTGAGTTCACCAGAGAAGCTGGTCAGCACGGTCATGCCTTCGGTGACCGCTGCGTCCTGGTCACCGAGATCGATGAGGGAGGAAGCCAGGCGAGCTCGGTAGAAGGCGAGATCTCTCGGTGATCTGGTCGAGTCGGTCAAGACTGTCATGTACAGGTCGGTGGCTTGTGCGGGGGAGCCGAGCCGTGCGATGCCCGTCGCCTCATAGCCGGTGACCTCCGAGGGGGATACGAAGGCGGTCCAAGGCAGTTCGTCGCTGGCGCCGGAACGGTCGAGTTCGCGGCGGGCCTGGCCGATTGAGGCCCTGAACGCGATGTCGTCTCGTAGCTGGACGAATGCGAGTGCTTTGCGGAGGGCGATCAGCGCGTGCAGTTTGGGATGGGGCGTGTGCCGGGCCGCGTCCTCTGCCTGGAGGGCGAAGCGGAGTGCTTCGCGGGCCGTGCCGCGCCGTCCGCTGAGATGGGCTAGGTGGGTCGATTGCTGCGCCAGCATCGCATACACGTGGACCTGAAGAACAGCGTCTCCCGAGCTGCTGGCCAACGCTGCGGCTTCGTTGTAGAGAGCACGGGCGAGCTGCTGATCGTTGGCATCGTAGGCGGCCCAGCCGGCGTCGATCGCCAGCTCGGTCGTGACGGTGAGGAGGGCACGACCGACATGCTCGGTGTACTCGCTTTCGTCCAGCATGGCGCGGGCCCGCCGGTAGATATGGACGGCTTGGTTGAGCAGGCCACCGCCGATCGTCCGGTCCTGGTCTCTTAGCTTCGCCAGGCACGATTGCAAGTAGCGGACGTGTCCCCGGTCAACGTGGTCGGGGG
>JAFACJ010001140.1 GCA_023425615.1 Actinomycetes bacterium | reverse complement strand
GCTCACAGGAGACCCGTCGAGAGCGGAAGGTGCCTGCTCAGCGCGCACGGGCGCGCAGCCGGGCGAGCCGGTCGCGGACCGCCGGGTCGCGGGTCGCCAGGGCCCTGGCCACGTCGCGGAACTGCCGGGCGCGGTGGAGCTGGGCGCGCAGGTCGGTGCCGGTGGCCCGGTGCGTCAGCGGCACCTCGACCTCCCGGATCCGAAATCCACGGCGCAGCAGGTCGATGGTGAGCGCCGTCTCCACCCCGAAGCCCGCCGCCAGCGGCCGTGCCGCCTCGAACGCGGCGCGGGTGAGGCAGCGCTGGCCGTTCAGCGGCTGCGTCGCCGTCCAGCCGGTGGCGCGGCGGATGCCGTCGCGGGAGAGCCCCACCACGAGCCCGTGGCCGCCGAGCTTCACCCGCGAGGAGAAGACGGCGATCGTCATGTCCGCCTCGCCCTCGCGGACCGGCCCGATCAGCGGCGCCGCCTCCTGGGCCGTCTCGCCCAGGTCGGCGTCCAGGAAGAGCAGGTTGCGCGCGGCGACGCCCTCGTGGACGTCCAGCAGCCGCACCGCCTCCGCCCCGGTCTCCATGGCCGCCGCCTTGCCCCGGTTGCGGGAGTGGCGCACGACCCTGGCCCCTGCCTGCTCGGCGAGCGCGGCGGTGTCGTCGGACGAACCGTCGTCCACGACCATCACCAGGTCGGCGCCTGGCAGCTTCAGCGCGGACCTGACCGTGGTGGTGATGCGTTCCGCCTCGTCCTTGGCCGGAATGATCACCGCGGTACCGGCGGGATCCGCCGGGCTTGCGTCGGACATGCCTGCGATCGTAGCCGCCGTCAGGTCGCGTCGAGGGCGGGAACCGCGTCATGCACCGTGAAGACGGTGTCCAGACCGGTGACCTGCAGGATCCGGCGGACGGCCGGGCGTGGGGCGGCGAGTTCGAACGTTCCACCTCGTTCCTTGACGCGCTTCATGCCGGACAGCAGCACGTTCACGCCGGTCGAATCGCAGAACTCCACTCCCGACAGGTCCACGACCACCCGGTCGAAGGTCTGCTCGGTGAGCGCGGCGGCCAGTGCCTGCTGCAGTCTGGGCGCGGTGTACAGGTCCAGCTCGCCGACGGCGGTGATGGCGATGTGACCTGCCTGAGATGCAGTCGAGACCTGAAGCTCCATGACCGGCACACTATCCGCCCTGGCCGTCGGGGGCCAGAGAACGTGCCCCCGGGCTTGGTGATTCATCTGATCTGCCGGTAATCATCACGCCCACCAGGGGTAATGACACCGTCTGGCCTGGTGATTACTGCCCCATGAACCGACGATTTTGGCAAGCTGAACGGGTGAGGATTTCGCCTGACCGGCAACGTTCCCGGATACGTGAGCGCTTGGAGACGATCCACGCCCGATCGGAGAAATCCACGTCCTGGCGCATCACCACCAGGTTCCTCTTGCAACTGGTCGATCGCGACGGCCGGGTGCGCGTCAGGACCAGGCTCACCCGCGAGGACCTCCTCTTCCTCTCCGAGGCCCGCGAAGAGGTCACCGCCCTCTCGGAGATGGCACTGCGCGTCCTGCACCTGCACCGCCCCCGCAGCGGCGGCGGCCTGTCCAGTGATCCCGATACCCCTCTCCGCCGCTGCCACGCCTGTATGAACCACTGGCCCTGCGCCACCTACCGCGCCCTCGCCGACACCCTCGGCTGATCTCCCCCGAGCCCGGACGGCGTGTTACCGGCGGCGAACCGGGCCGCGACGGTAGCCCTCGAGCACCGCGGCAGGGCGGTGTGTCACTGGCGGTGCGCCAAGGGGAGTTCGACGGTGAAGCGGCAGCCGGGGCCGGTGTTGGCGACCGCGATGGCTCCTCGATGCGCCTCGACGATGCCGCGGGCGATGGCCAGGCCCAGGCCGGCGCCGCCCGCGCCGGGGGTGCGGGCGCTCTCGCCGCGGAAGGCGACGTCGAAGACGCGGGGAAGGTCCTCGGCGGGGATGCCGCCGCAGGCGTCGGCGACCGACAGCCGCGCCCGGCCGTCGCGCACCTCGCCCACGATCTCGATGGAGCCGTCGGAGGGGGTGTGCCGTATCGCGTTGACCACCAGGTTGCGCAGCGCGCGGCCCAGTTCGACGGCGTCCACCTCCAGCGGGAGGCCGCGCACGGCGGCGCCGCGGACGTGCACGCCCTTGGCGCGGGCCAGCGCCTCGGCTCCCGCGACGGCCTCGGCCACCAGGTCGTCGAGGCCCACCCGCTGGTGTGACAGGCGCAGCGTCCCGGAGTGGATGCGCGACAGTTCGAACAGGTCGTCCACCATCTCGGCCAGCCGGTCCACCTCGACCCGGATCCGGCCGTGATAGCGGCGGACGGTCTCGGCGTCGGCTACGACCTCGTCCTCCAGCGCCTCGGCCATGGCCCGCAGCCCGGCCAGCGGGGTGCGCAGATCATGGCTGACCCAGGCGACGAGCTCGCGCCTGCTGTGCTCCAGCGCCTGCTCGCGGGCGTGGGAGTCGGCGAGCCGCGCGTAGGCGGCCTCCAGTTCCCTGGACAGCTCGGCGAGCTCGGCGGGGAGCGCGTGGCGCGGCGCCCGGAAGGGCTCGGTCCTGACC
>JAFACJ010001129.1 GCA_023425615.1 Actinomycetes bacterium | reverse complement strand
AAGGGTGTCGCCGAGCGGACCGGTGTCGAGGCGGACCTGGATTTGTTCACTGAGGAGGACCTCATGAGTACCGTGCGCAGCGTCGCGAAGTTCCCGAGAGTGGTGAAGAAGTAATGACGCGCAAGGAAACGCTGTCCCGCGCCTGCCTGCTGGACCACCCGCCCGTCGCCTATCTGATCACCATCGGGCATCAGGGCGGCCTTGCCGAGTACGAGATCACCTGGGACGACCTGGCCCGCGACGCCGCCTGGTTCCAGGCCCGCCTCGAGGCGCTGGGCCTGGAACGCGGCCACCGGGCCCTGGTGACCTTCGCCGGCCACGAAGGACTCTGGTTCCAGCCGGTCATCGAGGCGCTGCGCAACCTCGGGGTCGTCTACGGCACCGCGGAGGCCATGGGCTGGGACCACCTCCGGACCAGGGTCTTCCACCGCGAGCTCGATCTGCACGCGGTGATCGGGCTCTCCCTCGAGACCCTCGAGGCGCTGAGCGGGCAGGTCATGATCGAAGATCTCTTCCGCGACACGCCGGTCGTCCTGGCCCGGCCGGAGGGAGCCGCGCGGCTGCGGGAGGTGGCGGTGCCCGCCGTGGTCATCTCCCCGCTCGGCCCCGCGCTGGCCGTCGGATGCGGTAAGGCCCCCGGCGCGCATGTCAACGCGGCGGAGTGGAAGGTGGCGGAACGGGACGGCAGGCTGGCCGTGGCCGCTTCGGAGAAGCGGGCGTCCGGGCAGAACGAGATCGTTCTGGACGTGGCGGGGAGCGTCGTGACCGGCCGCTGCGCGTGCGGCAGCGACGATCCGCGGGTGATCTTCAGCTGAGACGCGCCCTCCAGAGAGGCCGAGGCCCCGGCCCCAGCCCTGTCCGGGGCCTCGGCTCACCCTTCGAGGCCGCGGAGGGCCGACGACGCCACGAGCACGACCCACTTCGAACAGCCGCGCGAAGGAGACACCATGGCGGATGTCATGATCGAGGACCGACCCGACGGCGTGCGCGTCGTCCGGCTGAACCGGCCGGATCGGCTCAACGCGCTGACGCCGGAGATGGTCGGTGACATCACCGAGGGCGTCGCCGGTGCGGCCGCGCGTCGGGCGGTGCTCATCACCGGAACCGGCCGTGGCTTCTGCGCGGGCGTGGACATCGCGGGCGCCGACGAGCGGCAGCGCGGACGGAGCAACGCTGACGCCCTCGTGGTCCAGGAGCGTTTCGCCGGGATGATCCAGGCCGTCGCGCGCACTCCGGTACCGGTGGTGAGCGCGGTCAACGGACCGGCGGCGGGTGCCGGGCTCGGTCTCGCCCTCGCCGGCGACATCAGGATCGCCGCCCGTTCGGCGCGCTTCATCATCGGCGCGCCCGCTATCGGCCTGTCCGCCGGCGAGTGCGGCATCAGCTACTTCCTGCCGCGTCTCGTCGGACTGGGCCGCGCGGCCGACATCATGATCACCAACCGGCATGTGGACGCCGCCGAGGCCCTCGCCATCGGCCTGGTCAGCCGTCTCGTCGACGACGAACGCCTCGCTGAGGAGGCCGACACCGTCCTCGCGGCGATCACCGCGCTCAGCCCGTTCGGGCAGAAGACGACCAAGCAGGTCTACCGCCAGAACTTCGACGCGCCATCGCTGGAGGCGGCCCTCGACCTCGAGAACCGGACTCAGATCCTCGCCAACGCCACCGCGGACGCGGCCGAGGCGCGTACGGCGTTCCTGGAGAAACGGGCACCGGTGTACACCGGCCGCTAGCCATGCGGTGGACGCGTCTGGAATCGGCGCGAAAGCCTTCGAGCAGGTGGGCCGGGAGGCCGCGAGACGCCGCCCCGTCCTCGGGCGGCGCCGTGGGTCGGCGGGGCCGACGGGTGGGAAGCGCGAAGGCCTTGATCCGCCGCGTGCCCGGCCGACCGGGGAACGGGCGCATGGCGGAACGGCCCGCCGCGGGGGCGGCGGGCCGTGCGCGGAGCGCGGGCGGTCAGATCCCCAGCCGCTCCAGGAACCGCTCGTAGTACGCGGTCGGTCCGCCGAAGAGGAGCTGCGAGGACTTGGCCCGGCGGAAGTACAGGTGGGCCGGATGCTCCCAGGTGAACCCGATGCCGCCGTGCACCTGGATGTTCTCCGCCGCGGCGAACACGTAGGCGCGGGAGCAGCACACGTGGGCGGCGGCCGCCGCCACGGCGAACTCCCGCTCGTCGCCCAGATCGGCGATCCGGGCGGCCTCCCTCGCGCTGGCCCGCGCCAGCTCCACCTGGACCAGCATGTCGGCGCACTTGTGCTTGATCGCCTGGAAGCTGCCGATGAGGCGGCCGAACTGCACTCGCGTGTTCGCGTAGGCGGTGCTGCTCTCCAGGCAACGCTCGGCTCCGCCGGTCTGCTCGGCGGCCAGGGCCGCCGACCCGAGGTCGAGCATGCGCGCCATCAGCCGGCCGCCCGCCCCGTCGGTGCCCACCAGGACGGCGGGAACGTCCTCGAGGCGCAGCCGCGCCATGGCCCTGGTGGCGTCCAGGGTCTCCATCGGCTCCGCGGTAAGGCCCGGGGCGCCGCGCTCGACCGCGAACAGCGACGGGCCCGCGGTGGTCCGAGCGATCACCAGCAGCAGGTCGGCCGAGGCCCCGTCGATCACGAAGGACTTCACGCCGGTCAGCTCCCAGGCGCCGGACTCCCGGCGGACGGCCCGGGTGCGGATCTGCACCGGGTCCCAGGCGCCGGTGTTCTCCGCCACCGCCAGCGCGGCGGTCGTCCGGCCCTCCGCGATGCCGGGGAGGTGGCGGGCGCAGGCGTCCCGGTCACCGGAGGCCAGCAGGGCCTGCGCGCCGAGCACCACGGTCGCGAAGAACGGCGAGCAGAGCAGCGCCCTGCCCATCTCCTCCAGCACCGCGCCGAGCGCTGCCTGGCCGAAACCGTCGCCGCCGTACTCCTCGGGAATGATCAGACCGGGCAGCCGGAGCTGGTCGGCCATCTGCGCCCAGACCTGCGGGTCGTACCGCAGGTCGGACTCCATGGTCTTGCGGACCGCCTCCTCCGGCGACTTGGCCTCCAGGAAGGACCGGACGGCCGACCGCAGCTCGTCCAGCTCCGCCTCGGAGAGCTCGGTGACGCCGGTCATGCCCCGCCTCCCTGGGAACCGGAGCGGCGCAGCTCGCGGAACGGGGACTTGGTGTCGATCCCCGGTTCCTTGGGCAGGCCGAGCACCCGCTCGGCGAGGATGTTCTTCATGATCTCTTCGGTCCCTCCGAGGATGCGCAGGGCGGGCGTGGCCAGCAGCAGCTCCGACCAGGCGTAGGTGCCCCACTCGCCCGAGTCCGCGATGGAGCGCGGGCCGAACACGTCGGTGATGAGATGCGCGGCCCGGGTCATGTTCTGGGCGTACATCAGCTTGGCCACGGACATCTCCGGGCCGGGCGTCACACCGGCGCGCATACCGCGCATCGCCCGCGCGTTGAGGTGCTCGGTGGCCATGACGTCCGCGAGCAGCTCGGCGACCCGTGCCCGCACGCCGTGGTCGTCCAGGGTCCAGCTCGCCCGCATCACCGCGAAGAGCCGCTCGGGGGACAGCGCCGCGGCGGCCGGGCCGCCGTCGTCGCCGCCGACGGTGGCGCGCTCGTTCATCAGGGTGGTCAGCGCGACCGTCCAGCCGCCGTTCACCTCGCCCAGCCGGTGGCCGTCCGGCACCCGGACGTCGTTGAGGAACACCTCGTTGAAATCGGCGCCGCCGGTCATCTGGCGCAGCGGCCGCACCTCGACGCCGGGGAGGGTCATGTCGACCAGGAACGCGGTGATGCCCCTGTGCTTGGGCGCGTCAGGGTCGGTGCGGGCCAGCGCCAGGCCGAGCCTGCTGTGGTGGGCCACCGAGGTCCACACCTTCTGCCCGGTGAGGATCCACTCATCGCCGTCGCGGACGGCGCGGGTCTGGACGCTCGCCAGGTCGGAGCCGGCCTCGGGCTCGCTGAAGAGCTGGCAGGCGATGGCGTCGCCCCGGTACATCGCGGGCAGCCAGCGGGCCTTGACGTCCTCGCGGGCGTGGGCGAGGATCGTCGGCCCGACCATGCCCAGCCCGACGACGCTGAGGACGCCGGTGTCGGGCACGGGGTACTCCGCCTCGATGGCGTGGTAGACCATCTCGTGCACCGGGGTGAGCCCGCGGCCCCCGTACTCCTGCGGCCCGGTGATCCAGCCGAAGCCGTGCTCGTACCGGGTGCGCTGCCAGTCCCGCGCCTCCTGGATCTTGCGGCTCTCCACCTCGGGCGGATCCGAGCTGAAGTAGGCCACCCGGTCGTCGCCCGTTCCCCAGGCGAACGCCTTCCCCTCCTCCTGCCCGGCGGACGGGGCGTGGGCGTCGAGGAAGGCGCGGACCTCGGCCGTGAATCGGGAAAGGTCACCGACGCCGGCGCCGGTATCGTGCGCCATGGATGTGCTCCTAGATCTCTAGAGGGACAGGATCGTCACGGCCGAGACGCCAGGGGCGCCGTAGAGGTGGGTGTAGCCCACGCGCGGCGTGCCGGGGACCTGGCGGGCTCCGGCGGTGCCGCGGAGCTGGTGGACGATCTCGTGGATCTGGCGGAGCCCGGAGGCGCCGATGGGCTCGCCGTTGCCGATCAGGCCGCCGTCGGTGTTGACGGGGAGCGGTCCGCCGGGCTCGGTCGCTCCCTCGGCGATGAGGCGCTCCTGCTCGCCGTCCTTGCACAGGCCGTTCTCGGCCATGTGGATGATCTCGGATCCGGCGTCGGTGTCCTGGAGCTGGGCGATGCCGACGTCCTCCGGGCCGATCCCCGCCAGCTCGTAGGCGGCGAGGGAGGCGTCCACCGTGGGGCTGGGGGCGTGCTCGCTCAGGGACACCGAGGGGCTCTGCACCTCGAAGGCGCCCAGCCTGCGGCTGCGCAGCACGCTCGCCCGTACCCGCACGGGCTTGGCGGAGGTGTACTTGTGCGCCTGGTCCGCGCGGCACAGCACGACGGCGGCCGCGCCCTCGTCGGGGCCGCAGTACATGAACTGCCGCAAGGGGTAGTTCAGCACCGGTGACGCGAGGATCTCCTCCTCGGACAGCGGGGTGCGGCGCCAGGCCTTCTCGTTGGCGGACGCGTTGCGGAAGTTCTTGGCCGCCACCCGGGCCAGCGTCTGCTCGCTGATTCCGTGGTCGTGCATGTAGCGGTTGATCTTCATGCCGAAGAAGTGGGTGGTGAGGAACATGCC
>JAFACJ010001121.1 GCA_023425615.1 Actinomycetes bacterium | reverse complement strand
TACTTCTCCGGCGACTCCCGCCACGCCAGCGGCCAGCCCGTGCGGACCACCGCCACGTCACCGGGACGGACGTCGGCGCCGCACGCCTCAAGGTCTTCGGCGGTGATGCGCGCGTCCGCCTCCAGGTACGGGACGCCGTGCAGCGTGGGAATGTCGAAGAAGACGCCGCGCGCCACCACGGGCCCCGCCTTGTCGATGCCGCACCGGGTGGCCCCGTAGGAGCGGACGCGGTCGGCGGGGTGGCCGTTGTAGAGCGTGTCTCCCGCCCACATATGGCACAGGGCGTCCATGTGCGTGGTCGTCCCGTGCGGCGTGACGATGATCGCGTCGTCCGCCATCTTCAGCCCGGCCCCGACGGGACGCGTGCCGGCGGCGTAGTCGCCGCCGTCCACCGACATGAAGTGCTGCGGGAGGGGGCGGCCTTTCAGGTGGGGGATGGTGGTGGGAGCCGGGCTCGACGTGGAGCCCTTGATGGGCTGCGCGAGCGGGACGACCCTGCCCTCCCGCACGCAGGACACCGCGGCCATGACCACTTCGGGCGTCAGCAGGTTGAGCGCGCCGCGTTCGTCGGCTTCCCCCCACCGGCCCCAGTTGTGGGAGCCGTGGAGGTCCTCGGAGACCGGAAGATGAGGCACTGTCATGATGTGAGCGACCTTCTCTGGGCGTTTCAGACGTTGTTGGAGGAAGAATGACGACCGGCCAGGTGGTGCAGGGGCAGTGCGATCCGGCGTTCCGCGGTGTCCGTGAGGTCTTCGAAGCCCAGTTCGCCGCGGGCAGCAACCTCGGCGCGAGCCTGGCGGTCTTCGCCGACGGACGGCCCGTCGTCGACCTGTGGGGCGGAATCGCCGACGCGAAGACCGGCCGCGCGTGGGAGCACGACACTCCTTGCCTGGCTTTCTCCTGCACCAAGGCCGTCACCGCGACCGCGGCGCTGCTGCTGGCCGAGCGTGGCCAAGTGGCGTTGGAGCGGCCCGTCACCGACTGGTGGCCGGAGTTCGGCGCGCACGGCAAGGAGGACGTCACCGGGGAGCACCTGCTGACCCACCAGACCGGCCTTCCCGCCTTCGACCGCCCGGTCACCGCGCAGGAGGCGACCGACCCGGCGGCCATGGCCGACCAGCTCGCCGGGCAGACTCCGGAGTGGACGCCGGGCGACGGGCACGGCTACCACGCGATCACCTACGGTTGGCTGGCCGGGGAGATCGTGCGGCGTGCCGCGGGGACGACCGTCGGGGAGTTCGTCCGCCGCGAGTTCGCACCCGGTCTGTGGATCGGCGCGACGCCGGAGGTCATGGCCAAGGCCGCCAAACTCAGCGCGACGGGGCGCCGCCCGTCCGGAGGCACCGGCCCGCAGACCACGGGGGCCACGGGAGCCAATCTGCTGACCCGTCTCGCCGAGGCTTACGTGGACCCGAACTCTCTGCTCAACCGGACTCTCAACAACCCCGCGGTCTCCTACAACAATCCCCTTGTGGTCCAGGGCGGCTGGCCCGCCGCGGGTATGGTCGCCACCTCCCGTGACCTTGCGGCCTTCTATGACGCGCTGATCGGCGGCAGGATCCTGCAGAGGGAGACCCTCCAGGAGGGCATGCGCGAACGTGTGCGCGGTGCCGACAAGGTGCTGCTCGTCGACACCGCTTTCGGGCTCGGTTTCATGCGTCCGGCTTCCACGTTCCTGACGCCGCGGGCGGGCCGTGACACCGCGTTCGGCCACAGCGGAGCGGGCGGCGGCATCGGCCTCGGCGATCCCGACAAGGGGTTGGCCATCGCGTTCATCCCCAACCAGATGGGTGGGGGCATGGCCGGGGACCGACGTGCCTACGAGCTCCTCAAGGCCGTCTACGCCGCCCTGTCCTGACGTTCTCACTGCATGGTGATCCCGCCGCTGACCGACAGGGTCTGGCCCGTGATGTATTCGGCCCTGTCGCTGCACAGGTAGGCGACGAGGCCCGCGATGTCCTCGGGCTTGGCGATGCGCCGTAGCGGGATGCTCTTGGCGAGCTTGCCGAGCAGGTCCGGGTGTTTTTCGGCGACCCGGCGGACCATCGGGGTGTCGGTAGGCCCGGGGCAGACCACGTTGCTCGTGACGTTTCCTCGCGCGGCTTCGCGGGCGAGGGTCTTGGCGAGCCCGAACAGGCCCGCTTTCGTGGCGGCGTAGGCGCCTTCTCCTCCGGAGCCCGCGCGTGCGCCGTCACTGGAGATGAACACCAGCCTCCCCCAGCCGCGTTCCAGCATTCCGGGCAGCAGCGCCTGGGTGAGCTGCATGGGCGCGCGCAGGTTGACTTTCCACATGAGGTCCCAGTTCGCGGGTTTGCTGTCCACGAACGGCTCCACGATCCCCACCCCGGCGTTGTGGACGAGCACGTCCACGCCTCCCAGGCGGCCGGCGAGCGCGGCGATGGACTCCTCGGAGGCCAGGTCTACCTCTTCAGCCGTCGCGGAAGGCAGTTCCTTGGCGAACTCCGCGGCCGACGGCAAGTCGATGTCGCAGACGATGACGTGTGCGCCGAGCGACGCGAGGTCGAGGCAGATCGCCCGTCCTATACCGCCCGCGCCTCCCGTGACGAGTGCCGTACGGCCGGTCAGGTCGAATCCTTCCACGGTTTCAGCTCCAGGCTTTGAGGAGTTCGTCGGTCGTGACGCGGGCGGCGAGCAGGCTGATGGTGTTGTTCAGGACGGCGTCTCCGTACTCCGCCGGGATTCCGGCTACCGCGTCGACCGGTACGACGACGCGGTAGCCGAGGTTCACCGCTTCCAGGCACATGCCGGGGACGCCGAGGTTCAGCGAGACGCCGAGCGCGACGATCGTCCGTACGCCGAGGGAGCGCAGGGTCTGGTCGACGGAGGTGCCGGTGAACGGGGAGAAGCCGTGGTAGCGGCGGGATTCCAGGTCGTCGGGTGAGTACAGCTCGGGCACGACCTCGATGGCTCCGGTGCCGTCCAGCATGTGCTCGGGGTCGCGCAACAGGCCCTTGATGAACGGGGCGTTGTCGGTGTGGCTGCCCGCGCGGTCGGCGCGGAAGGCGGCCGTGCACTGCACGACGCGCACTCCTGCCGTACGCGCCGCGCGGACGGCGCGCGCCGCGTTGGCGACCACGCCGCGTTCGGCGCAGATCTGGGACAGCTCGGGGAATTTGGCCAGGTCTCCGATGACGCCGCGCTGCATCTCCATGACGAGGAGCGCGGTGTGCCGGGGGTGTGCAAGCTCTGCCAGTTCGATCGCCACCCCACCACGATATCTACCCTAGCGCTTGCTTGGGTAGTGGCCCTTGTTCGGCAAACCAAGCGTGCGCTAGTTTGGCCAGTGATGGACGCCA
>JAFACJ010000275.1 GCA_023425615.1 Actinomycetes bacterium | reverse complement strand
CGCGCCTGTTCCCCCCCCGCTGAGCCCTGGGCGCGACGGTGTCACACCGAAGGCCCCGGCGGGTCCGCCGGGGCCTTCCCGCTCTCCCCGGTGCCCTGTCCCTCTTCAGGGCACCGTCGCCGTCTTTCCGAACAGGAGCGCACCGCCGTGTACTTCACCGACCGCGGTATCGAGGAGCTGGTGGACCGGCGCGGCCAGGAGGAGGTCTCCCTCACCTGGGTCGCCGAACGCCTGCGCGAGTTCGTCGACCTCAACCCGGAGTTCGAGATCCCCGTCGAGCGACTGGCCACCTGGCTGGCCCGCCTCGACGATGACGACGACCTGGACGACTGACCCCGTCAGCCCCGGAGGCCGTGCCCTCCGAAGACGGCCCGTCACCGTGCCCATCCCAGGCCCGTGGTCCGGGCCGTGGTCCTGAGCCGTGACCCAGACCCGTGACCCGGGCCGTGGTCCGGGCCCGTGACCCAGTCCCGTAGTCCGGGCCGTGACCCGGAACCGTGGTCCAGGCCCGTGATCCGGGACCGTGGTCCGGACCGTGACCCAGGGGCGTGGGCCGAGGGCGGGCGGTCAGGTGCCGGTGCGGGTCAGGTCGGCGACCGGGTATCGGTGGGTGAGCAGGCGTTTGGCCTCGATGACCTTGCGCTTGCGCACCTCCTTGGTGTGGCGGGCCCTGCACCTGCGGAACTCCTTCATCCGCTCCTTGGGGATGGGGATCCGGATGCCGTAGGGCTCATAGCCGTGCCGGCGCATGTCCTCGCCCAGCACCCCTTCGATGAGGGCGAGGTCGGTGCCGGTCAGGCGTTCCTCCCAGGAGTTCATGGAGTCGGTGCTGACCGGTTTGGAGATCTCCTTGAAGGGCGTGCCGGTGGGGCGGTTGGGGTCCTTGTGGTACTCCAGCATCTCGTCGATGCCGCCCGGATCCAGGCCGAGGAAGCCGCAGATCCGCTGCAGTGACTCCTTCGGCTCGGTGACCAGCTTCTCGTAGTGCACGTCGAGGAAGCGGTCCGCGGGGAACTTGCGGCGCCAGACGGCGGCCGAGGCGATAGCGCGCTGCCAGATCTCCGTCGCCGACTCCACGCCGCCCCAGCTCCAGCCGACCCGGTTCATGGACGCGACGCAGGCGCGCGGGTCGCGGATGACGTTGACGAACTGGGCGTCGGGGAACAGCTCGACGATCGCGTCGAGGTTCCAGACATGCGAGGGGCGTTTGTCGCCCCATCTCGCCTTGCCCTGGTTGCGCGCGTTCAGCGCGAAGCACGCGGCGAGCAGGGAGCCGAGCGTGGGCGGCGCCTGGACCACGGCCTCGGTCAGCTCCTCTGCCGTCATCTGGAGCCGTTCGTTCCGCGTCGTCTTTGTCTGCAGGATCCATTCGGCGACCTTGCGGCGGTTCGCCGGGTCCGCAAGGTCACCGAAGACATCCCGCTTCCGGTACAGCGGGACCGCGAAGGCCGTCTCGTGGGGCACCGCGAGGGCGGGATGGCTGTTCAACATGCTCCGGAGCAGGGTCGTGCCCGAGCGGGGGCAGCCTCCGACGATGACCGGACGCCCCGCACCGCCGCCACCCGACACATCAGACCCCGAGGAGGTTGCATCATGTGACGAATTTTTCACCATGTTGCGGGAGCTTAACGGGAGATCATGAAGAGACCATGAGCCGCAGAGGTCACAGAAGCCTCACAACTTCCCTGACAAAACACGATAAAAGCGACATACCTCACACCAACCCCCCAAGGTTTGAAGTGGCGTGCCCGTATGCCACAATCACTTGACGGGTGACCCCCGTGTACGTCGAGAGGCGCACGCCCTGATACCCCCCACACAGCAAGGCTGGGTGTCGATGCGGCGCCTGCCCGAAATTTCGTAACTTTTCCTGAGTGGGGTCGCTGTGGCTACAGACCTTCCTGATTACTCTGACGATCCGGCCTTCGCCATCCATGTCGGTGGCAAGCTGGAGGTCCGCTCGACCATCCCGGTCCGCGACAAGGACGACCTCTCCCTCGCCTACACCCCCGGTGTGGCACGGGTCTGCACCGCGATCGCCGACCATCCCGAACTGGCGCACGAGTACACCTGGACCTCCAAGGTCGTGGCGGTCGTCACCGACGGCACCGCCGTCCTGGGGCTCGGCGACATCGGCCCGGCCGCCTCCATGCCGGTCATGGAGGGCAAGTCGCTGCTGTTCAAGGAGTTCGCCGGCGTCGACTCGGTGCCCATCGCCCTGGCCACCACCGACGTCGATGAGATCGTCGACACCGTCATCCGGATGGCGCCCTCCTTCGGCGGGATCAACCTGGAGGACATCAGCGCCCCGCGCTGCTTCGAGATCGAGGACCGGCTGCGCGCCGCCCTTGACATCCCGGTCTTCCACGACGACCAGCACGGCACCGCCATCGTGTCCCTCGCCGCTTTGAAGAACGCCTCACGGCTCATCGGCAAGCCGCTGTCGCAGATGCGCGGCGTCATCGCCGGAGCCGGCGCGTCCGGTGTCGCGGTCTGCCGCATCCTGCTGAACGCGGGTGTCGGCGACATCGCGGTCTCCGACAGCAAGGGCCTTGTCTACCAGGGCAGGGACGGGCTGAACAGCGTGAAGCAGGCACTGGCCGCCGACACCAACAAGGCGGGCCTGACCGGCTCCACCGAGGAGGCTCTGCGCGGCGCCGACTTCTTCATCGGCCTGTCCGGCTCCACCGTCCCGGAGGAGGCCATCGCCTCCATGGCTCCGGACGCGATCGTCTTCGCCCTGTCGAACCCGACGCCCGAGGTCGAGCCCGACGTCGCCGGCAAGTACGCCAAGGTCGTGGCCACCGGCCGCAGCGACCACCCCAACCAGATCAACAACGTGCTCGCCTTCCCCGGCATCTTCAAGGGCGCCTTCGACGTGCGGGCGCACTCCATCACCGAGGGCATGAAGGTCGCCGCCGCCGAGGCGCTGGCCGCCGTCGTGACCGACGAGGAACTGGCGCCCGACTACATCATCCCCAGCCCGTTCGACCCGCGGGTCGCCCCGGCCGTGATCGCCGCGGTGTCCGCCCAGGCCAGGGCCGAGGGAGTCAACCGGATCTGACGCCCCGCCCCTGAACGCCGGCTCCGTGCCCC
>JAFACJ010001030.1 GCA_023425615.1 Actinomycetes bacterium | reverse complement strand
CATGTACTTCACGCCGCGGGGCCTCGAGCAGTCCACCCGCGCCTCCGTCGCGTCCTACCGCGCCGCCCGCTTCGCCGCGCTCGGCGGCCCGGTGCTGGAGCTGTGCTGCGGGATCGGCGCCGACCTGCTGTTTCGCGCCAGGGCCGGCGTCGCGGGGACGGGCGTCGACCTCGACCCGCTGACCGTCGCCGTCGCCTCGGCCAACCTCGCGGCCTTCGGCGTCGACGGCCTCGCGCAGGCGCGCGTCGGAGACGCCCTCGATCAAGACCCTTCCGGGTACGCGGCGGTCTTCGCCGATCCCGGACGCCGCACCGCCCGCGGCCGGGTGTTCGACCCCAAGTCCTACGAGCCTCCCCTGGACGCGCTGCTCGCCCTCGCCTCCCGTGCCCCGGGCGGCTGCGTGAAGGTCGCTCCCGGCATCCCCTACGAGGCGCTCCCCGAGGGCGCCTCCACCGAGTGGATCTCCGACTCGGGCGACGTCAAGGAGGCGGCGGTCTGGCTGGGCGACCTCGCCGACGGCCCGCCGCGGAAGGCGACGCTGCTCCGCGGCGGGGAGGCGCACTCCCTGATCCCCGACCCTGCGGCGTCCGTCCCCCCGGTACGCCCCTGGGGCCGTTACCTGTACGAGCCGGACGGCGCGGTCATCCGCGCCCATCTCGTCGGCGAAGCGGCGGCCCTCGTCGACGGCGGCCTCGCCGACCCCCGGATCGCCTACATCACCTCGGACGCCCTCGTGGACACCCCGTTCACCAGCGCCTACGAGGTACACGAGGTGCTCCCGTTCTCGGTGAAGCGCCTCAAGGCCGCGCTGCGGGCGCACGACATCGGCACGCTGACCCTCAAGAAGCGCGGCTTCGCCGCCGACCTCGACCGGCTGCGCAGGGATCTCCGCCCGTCCGGTTCGTCCGCCGGAACCGTCGTCCTCACCCGGATCGGCGACGCCCCCCTTTCCCTGCTGTGCCAAGCGGTGACGCCGAGCGCACCAAAATCCGACAAATAATGCATCCATTCGTGCATTGCTCTCACTAAGGTGGTGGCAACAGGAAGCCCGACGGGGGGTCGGCGTTGACCGAGGCGATCTTGTTCTGCCCGAAATGCCGTGCTGAAATGGCCAGCTACCGGCACGGAGAAATCACCATTGCCCAGTGCGGGTTCTGCAGAGGGGTGTTCGTCACCGAGCAGAGCCTCTTCAGACTGCTCGACACCAGCGTATTCGATCTTGAATATCCGCTGGTGAACGCGCAGCACAACGGGCACTTCTCCGCTCCGTACGAGGGGCGCCACCGGCGGGACTGATCGGACCATCGGCCCAGGCCGCGCAATTCCCGTGTTTCCCTGGAACTCTCCGCCCCGCCCGGCGTGAAGCCGCATTTTCATGATCAAGCACTAACGTATGGTTCTCCAAATCACTGCCGCGCCCCAGTGGGAATTGTCGGGGCGGGCACACGAAGGAGCATCGGGTGGAAACGAATCACAACTTCCTGCAGACGGGGGGCCAGCCGGTCTCGGACCGGATGCGGGAGTTGCTCGCCCGTGCCGCGCAGGACCATGTGTACGAGTCACGCTCACAGGGTCAGGTCCTGGACGAGATCCGCCAGCGACTCGAAGGCATGGAGTGGCTGCTGCGGGAGGTACGGGAGCGCGAGCTCGGCAGCCTCGCCGGCCAGCTCGACGGCGTGCGGGGACGGATGGACGAGCTCACCGGCCGTCCCCCGGAATGGGCCGAGGGGCTCGTCGAGCACCTCGAAGCGGTCGGCGAACGGGTCAAGCCGGTCAGCGAGCTGCCCGCCCTGTGGGCCGACGTCGGCGTCGTCGCCGAGAACGTCGATGAGAGCCTCGCCCGGCTCCAGGCGCTCATGGACTCCGCGCAGCAGGCCTCCCAGCGCATGGCCGAGATGACCAAATGGCTGGACAAGCTGCAGGGCGGCATGGAGGCCGGGTCCATCCGGTTCAACCGGCTCGATAAGTCGCTGACCGAACTCGGCCACCGCTCCGAACGGCTGGAGCACACCATCACCGGCGTCACCAGCCGGGTCGAGCAGGCGCTCGGCGAGCTGGCCGAACGCACCGACCAGGGGCTGTCCGCGCTCGGCGCCAGGGTCGAGGGCCTCGGCGGCAGACTCGACGGCCTGGACGGGCGGCTCGACGGGCTCGCCGGGAAGGTCAACGGCTTCGACAGCCGGTTCGAGGCGCTCGGCGAACGGATCGGGCAGCTCCCCGCCGCCCTGGAGATCAAGGAGGTGCACCGGCGCCTCGCCGACCTCTCCCAGCGCCCCGACATCGACTACGGCGAACGCTTCGACGAGCTGGAACGCCAGGTCAGCACCGTCACCGACCCGCTCATCGTGGAGCTGCGCTCCCGGCCCGACCGCGGCGAGGTCGAGGACACCATCACCAAGATCGTCGACGCCGCCCACCACGATCTCGCCCGCCGCCTGGACGACGCCGCCCGCACCGTCCAGGAGGACGTCAAGCGCCGCGTCGACGGCATGCAGGACGACCTGCTGCGCCGGGTCGACGAGGCCATCGAAGGCGTCGGCAAGCAGGTCGGGAAGGTCAGAGACGACCTCGGCAAGCGCTTCGAAGGCGCGCACGAGGACGCCGCCCGCCGGTTCGAACACGTCCGCGACGACATCTCCAAACGGTTCGACGACATCCACGACGACGTCGCCAAACGCGTCGAGAACGTCTTCGAGGAGGTCGTCAGACGGTCCGACGCCGTCCACGACGAGGTCTCCAAGCGCACAGACGCCGTCCACGAGGAGGTCGCCAAACGCTCGGAGTACGTGCAGACGGAGCTCGGCAGACGCGTCGACAGCGTGCAAGAGGACGTGAGCAAAAAAGTCTCCGCCGTCCACCAGGACGTCCTCAAACGCCTCGCCACGCTGGAAGAGACGATGCTCGCCCTCGCCGAAGCGCTGCTCCGTCCGCGCCGAGACGGCAAGGAGTAGAAGGACACACCAAACGTGGCCTTACGGCGGTGCACGCCGCCGCCTCCGCCGTAAGGCCACGTGTGTGACCGGGAAAGTGTTACGTTCAGTCTTCGCAAAATCACTCCTCCGCCCCTTCGGAATCCGTTTACATGGACCCTGTGACCACCGCCAACGCCTCTCTGGACATCCATCTCCCCAGGGCACTTCCCCTTGGCAGGCCACCCAGCGAGGCGACGCTGCGCTGGGTCTGCGAATGCCTGGGCCCGGGCAGCGCGGTGCAGTCCGTCCGACCCATGCTCGGCGGCACCAGCCGCACCAACCACGCCCTGCTCGTGGAGACCCGCTCAGGCTCCCTCCACCGGCTCGTGCTGCGCCGCTGGACCGAATGGGAGTCCCAGTTCCCGCCCGAGCGTGAGATCGCCGCTCTGGCCCTGCTGGCGGGCTGTGAGATCCCCACACCCCAGCTCATCGCCGCCGACCCGTCCGGAGGCCGCTGCGACGCGCCGGCGCTGCTCATCACCCGGCTCCCCGGCCACCCGCCGCGCCCCGCGCCCGAGGACCTCTCCGAGTACCTCATCCAGCTCGCCGCGGCCCTCGTCACCCTCCACGACGTCAAAGGCGGCACCACCATGCCGCCCTACACGCCCTACAACCGGCTGCAGATCCGCCAGCCGCCCTTCCACGCCCGCAACCCCGGGATCTGGGACAAGGCACTCGAAGTCGCCGCCGACCCGCAGCCGGAGTTCACCCCCCACTTCATCCACCGCGACTACCACCCCGACAACTCCCTGTGGGCGAGCGGACGGCTGTGCGGCGTCGTCGACTGGGACAAGGCCTCCTACGGCCCCATCGGCGTCGACGTCGCCCACATGCGCTGGAATCTCCTGCTGCGGTACGGACGTGC
>JAFACJ010000876.1 GCA_023425615.1 Actinomycetes bacterium | reverse complement strand
GATCCGGTGCACGCCATCGCCGAGCGTTCGGGGCTGAGCGAGCGGCAGCTGCACCGGCGCTGCCTCGATGCGTTCGGGTACGGGCTGAAGACGCTGGCGCGCATCCGGCGGCTGCGCGGCGCGCTGTCCCTGGCCTCGACCGGAACCCCGCTGGCCGAGGTGGCCGCGCGGGCCGGGTACGCCGACCAGGCGCACCTCAGCCGCGAGGTGCGGGCGCTGACCGGCTCCCCGCCCTCGGCGTTCAGGCCAGCGGGCTGAACAGGTCGACGGAGTTGCCGTCCGGGTCGTGGACGACGGCGTAGCGCTGGCCCCAGGGCGCGTCCCAGGGGGCGATGCCCCGGTACCCGGCGGCGGTGAGCGCGGCGTAGGCGGCGTCCACCTCGGCGGGGCTCTCGCACCGGAACGCCAGGCTGACCCGCGCCGATCCGGCCGGCGCCGTCCAGTCCGGATGGAAGCTCTTGATCACGTCCTCCCGGTCCCAGGCCAGGCGGAGCCCGCCCGGCAGGACCGTCTCGACGTGCGGCTCGGTGTCGGCCTCCGCGGGGAGGTCGAGGCCGAGCAGACGGTAGAAGGCCAGCGAGGCCGCCATGTCGGCGACCACGAGGCCGATGAGGTCCAAGTGCGGTTTCATGCAGTCCACGCTAGGACGCCGCCGCCCCCGGAGTCTTGAACGAAACAGACACCGGGGGCAACGGATCACACGGTCACACGGGTCACTTCACGGTGTACTCCAGCGGTGCCTTGCAGCGCTTGGGCGGGTTCTTCCCGTCGCAGCCGGGCAGGAGGCGCACGATCTGGGGGTCGTGGTCGCTGGCCTTGTCGCCGAACTCGGCGTTGATGTGCACGACGCCGTAGGAGTAGCCGCGGATCGACGGGCTGACCAGGATGTGGTCGATCGCCTGGGAGTTGCCGTCGAAGACGTAGCTGTAGCGCCGGTTCGCCGGCAGCGTCCCCATCAGGTTGACGAGGTCCGCGCCGCCGCCCGTCAGGGCGTCCATGACGGGGGAGAACTGGAAGTCGTTGATGTCGCCGAGGACGACGACCTTCGCGGTGCCGCCGCTGGCGTCGCCCAGCGCCTTCACGAACGCGTTGACCTCGGTGGCCTGCTTGAGGCGCTGCACTTCGCTGCTGCGCGTGGGCGGCTGGTAGCGGCCGTGCATCGCGTCGTCCCCGAGTTTGGAGGCGAAGTGGTTGGCGACGACGAAGACCTGCTCGCCGTGGAAGACGAACTCGCCGACCAGCGGCTTGCGGCTGCTGGTCCAGGCGTCGCTCGCGGGGGCGATCCGGCCGGGGGAGACCGACAGCCTCACGTCGTTCTTCTTGGGGTTGGGCTTGACGACGGAGACGGCCGTGGTCGCGTCTCCGCCCGCCCGGTCGGTGAACTTGACGCGCTTGGGGTTGAACAGGAACACCTGCCGGATGTTCCCTCCGGGTGCGCCGCCGTCGGCGTCGTCCACCGGGTCGATCTGCCGCCACTGGTAGGCGGGACCGCCCGCCGCCTTGATCGCGGCGACGAACTTCGTGAGGGTCTCGCCCGCGGTGACGATCGCGTCGTCGGTGGTGCCGTTGTCGTCCTGGATCTCCTCCAGGGCGATGATGTCGGGCGAGCGGAGGTTGCCGACGACGCCCTGCGCCAGGCGGGTGAACTTGGCGCCGTCGTTGGTGGCCGCCAGGTTCTCCACGTTGTAGGTGGCGATGCTCAGATCGCTGCTCTTGGGCTTCTTGACGACCTGCTTCTTGATGCCGCCGTCCTTCTCGGTGCCGAACTGGGCGGCGATGAGCGTGTAGCCGCCGTACTGCTGGTAGTCCAGCGGCCCGGATGAGGTGCCCTGAAGGGTGTCGCCGACGTCCACCTTCGGCGCGGCTCCGTCCATCGGCATGAGCTGAAGGCGACCGGCGTTAGGTGTTTCGTATGACGAATAGAGGGTGCCTCCCCGTGCGGTGGGGTTCTGGCCGGGCTTGGTCTGCACCCACAGTTCGCCGTACTCGTTGGCGGCGCTGACGACGCGGGTGTCGGAGACCGAGACGAGCATGCCCTCGCGCGACTCGTACCAGTCGAGCGTGTACTGCGCGGGGGCCAGCGGCGCCGCCTCGATGCTGCCGCCGGGCTGCGCGGTGTAGGCGTCGGGCAGGGTGCCGGGGCCGATCGCCTCGGCGGCGGGCAGGGCGTTGCCGGAGCCGGTCTTGGTGACGGTCGGCCCGGTGATCTCGGTGAGCGTCTGGTTGGCGCCGCCGCCCGGCCGGTACTCGCTGACCTTGCCGCTGACCAGCACCGCGTCGCCGACCGCCACGGTGGGGGCGGCGTTGGTGTAGACGAAGATCCCCTCGCTGGTGGCGGGGTCGGCGTCGGGCTCGGGGTCCTGGATCCAAAAGCCCCTGGAGCCGGACGGGCGGACGCCGGTGACGACGCCCGGCACGTCGACGACGTTCTGGTTGTTCAGCGGTGAGATCCGGGTGTTGCCCTGGATGTCGCGGATGCGCTTGGGGGCCGGCGGTTCGCCGGGTTCTTCGACGTCCACGGTCTGGCCCGCGGCGTTCGTCGGGGTCGGGACTCCGGCCTTGAAGTCGGCGGAGTTCACGTCCGTGTCGGTGAGCGCGGCGCGGGCCGCGGCGGTGGTGTTGGTCAGGGCCGGTGCGGCGGTGCCCTCGCGGACGACGGCGGTGCCGTAGCCGACGAGGTCCTTGACGGCGGCGTCGGCCGCGCAGTCGGCCGCCGTCTTGCAGGTCAGCGGGGCGGTGCCCGAGACCAGGGCGACGGTGCCGCTGCCGGCCGCCATCGGGATGGTCCCGGTGGCGT
>JAFACJ010000606.1 GCA_023425615.1 Actinomycetes bacterium | reverse complement strand
CGCGGCGACAAGAAGGACCTGCTGGCCACCGTCACCCGCAACGCGCAGGAGGCGCTGCGGCAGCACCGCACCCGCCGCGCCTCCGACCTCACCGCCCGCAGCCGCGCGCTCCAGGAGATCCAGGAGGCGCTGGGCCTGGACCAGGCGCCGCTGCGCATCGAGTGCTTCGACGTCTCCCACCTGCAGGGCACCGACGTGGTCGCCGCGATGGTCGTCTTCGAGGACGGCCTCGCCCGCAAGTCCGAGTACCGCCGCTTCACGATCAAGACGTTCCAGGGCCAGGACGACGTGCGGTCGATCCACGAGGTGGTCTCCCGCCGCTTCAAGCGCTACCTGGCCGAGTCGCAGAAGGCGGGCGACCTCTCTCCCGAGGGCATCACGCAGGACAACGCCGAGGGGCTGCTGTCGTCCTACGGCTTCGGCGACGGCGATGAGGACGCGGACGCCCGGCGGCCCATCGACCCCGAGACCGGCAGGCCCCGCAAGTTCGCCTACCCGCCGAACCTGCTGGTGATCGACGGTGGCGCGCCGCAGGTCGCCGCCGCCCAGCGGGCCCTGGACGAACTGGGCATCGACGACATCGCCGTCTGCGGTCTCGCCAAGCGCCTGGAGGAGGTGTGGCTGCCGGGCGAGGAGGACCCGGTGATCCTGCCGCGCACCAGCGAGGCCCTCTACCTGCTGCAGCGGGCGCGCGACGAGGCGCACCGCTTCGCGATCGCCTTTCAGCGGACCAAGCGGTCCAAGAGCATGACCACCAGCGAACTCGACGATGTGCCGGGGCTCGGCCCCGCCCGCCGCACCGCGCTGCTCCGGCACTTCGGCTCGGTGCAGCGGCTGCGGCAGGCGACGCCCGAGCAGATCGCCGAGGTGCCCGGCATCGGGCTCAAGACGGCCGAGACCATCGTGGCGGCCCTTCAGGGGGGAATGGGATGACAACCGGGAAGCATCTTCCGGACATCGTGATCGTGACCGGTATGTCCGGTGCGGGCCGCAGCACCGCGGCCAAGGCCCTGGAGGACCTCGACTGGTTCGTCGTCGACAACCTGCCGCCGGGACTGCTGGCCACCATGGCCGACCTCGGCGGCCGGGTCCAGGGCGCGGTGCCGCGGATCGCCGTCGTCGTCGACGTCCGCAGCCGCGCCTTCACCTCCGACCTCGACTCGGCGATCAGGGACCTGGAGCACCGCGGCGTGCGGCCCCGCGTGCTGTTCCTGGAGGCGGCGGACGAGGTGCTGGTGCGGCGCTTTGAGAGCGTCCGCCGCCCGCACCCGCTGCAGGGCGACGGCAGGCTGGTGGACGGCATCGTCCGGGAGCGGGCGCTGCTGCTGGAGGTCAGGGCCGAGGCCGACCTCGTCGTCGACACCTCCAACCTGAACGTGCACCAGCTGCGGGCCAAGGTCGTCGGCTACTTCGGCGAGCCGGGCGGCGAGTCCAGCCTGCGCGCGACGGTCGTGTCCTTCGGCTACAAGTACGGGCTCCCCGTCGACGCCGACCTCGTCGTCGACTGCCGGTTCCTGCCCAACCCGCACTGGGTGCCCGAGCTGCGCCCGCAGAACGGCAGGGACACCGCGGTCCGCGAGTACGTGCTGGGCCAGCGCGGCGCCAAGGAGTTCCTCGACTCCTACACCGAGGTCCTGCGGCTGCTGACCGCCGGGTACGAGCGCGAGGGTAAGCACTATGTGACTCTGGCGGTGGGGTGCACGGGCGGCAAGCACCGTAGCGTGGCCATGGCCGAGCAACTCGGCCAGCGACTGCGCGACGAGGGCGTGGACGTGCAGGTGGCGCACCGAGACCTCGGCAGGGAGTAAGTGAAGAACCCCAAGGTGGTCGCACTGGGAGGGGGCCACGGCCTGTACGCCTCCCTGTCCGCGCTGCGCACGGTCACCCACGACCTCACCGCGGTGGTCACGGTCGCCGACGACGGCGGCTCCAGCGGGCGGCTGCGCCGGGAGCTGGGCGTCATCCCGCCCGGCGACCTGCGCATGGCGCTGGCGGCGCTGTGCGGCGACGACGAGTGGGGGCGCACCTGGAGCGAGGTCGTCCAGCACCGCTTCCGCAGCGGCGGCGAACTGCATGAGCACGCCGTCGGCAACCTCCTCATCGTCGCCCTGTGGGAGCTGCTGGGCGACACCGTCGAGGGCCTGGACTGGGTGGGCAGGCTGCTGGGCGCGCAGGGCAGGGTCCTGCCGATGGCCACGGTGCCGCTGGACATCGTCGCCGACGTGCAGGGCGCCGACCCGGCGCGGCCCGGCGAGATCACCCAGGTACGCGGCCAGGTCGCCTGCGCCGGGACGGCGGGCAAGGTGCTGGGCGTCTCCCTGGTGCCGGCCGACCCGCCGGCCAGCCCGCAGGCGCTGCGGGCGATCAGGGAGGCCGACTGGGTGGTCTTCGGGCCCGGCTCGTGGTTCACCAGCGTCCTGCCGCATCTGAAGGTCCCCGAACTGCGGCGCGCCCTGGTGGAGACGCGGGCGCGCCGGGTCGTGGCGCTGAACCTGGCGCCGCAGCCGGGGGAGACCGACGACTTCTCCCAGCAGGCGCATCTGGAGGTGCTGGCCGAGCACGCCCCCGACCTGAAGGTGGACGTGGTGCTCGCCGACGCCGGGGTGGTGGAGGACCCCGAGGCGCTCGACAAGGCGGTGCAGGGCCTCGGCGGACGCCTCCTGCTGGCCGAGGTGGCCATGAAGGACGGTTCCCCCCGTCATGATCCGGCGTTTCTCGCCCAAGCTTTCGTACAGATCTTCGCCACTGGCGACGGCGGGCCGCCGGATCCGGGACACTGGTAAGGCTGTCTGACAGGCGTGGTCCGATCGCGCCTACGGGGAAGAACCGGCGGAAGAAGGGGTTGCCCATGGCGATGACCGGCGTGGTGAAGGACGAGCTGAGCCGGCTGCCGATCATGAAGCCCTGCTGCCGCAAGGCCGAGGTGTCCACGGTCCTGCGGTTCGCCGGGGGCCTGCATCTGGTGAGCGGGCGGATCGTGATCGAGGCGGAGCTGGACACCGGGTCGGCCGCACGCCGGCTGCGCAAGGA
>JAFACJ010000594.1 GCA_023425615.1 Actinomycetes bacterium | reverse complement strand
CAACTGCGGGACGCGGTGCCTCGGCTGGTGTTGACGTCGGCGGCAGGCAGCGTGATCAATGTGTTCATAACGGACCTGGGCGAGTTTGCCTGGCGACCGGTCGACCGGGTGTGTCCGCTGAAAGGGGTCGAGGCGGCAGCAGACGCGTTGCTGTCGTTCGTCACCAAGCTCGATGCGGTCAGCGGATCAGAGACCCACGATGAACGGGCCTGAGTTGTCCGCTGGGATATCGGCGCAGTTGAGAGCGCTGGCTGAAGCACTGCGCATGAGGGGCCTGCGAGTCGAGGAGCGCATCTCTGAGCAAGCCGCGGTGCTGAAGGTCTGGCATCCGGACCTGTCGGTGACCGGGCTGTGCGTTCTCCAGGAGTCGGCCCCTGAGGGCGGAGTGCCGTGGTTTCACATCTACGGGAGCGAGCTGTCGATCCCATCTGATGGCGTGCCTGGGGCGGCGGCATGTATCCATGGGACTTTGGAAGCTGTGATCGCCTCGTTTCGGGGGCGGCGATGGAAGAGCTGAGTAAGCGCTGGCATCCCGATGATTGGGAGGTGCTGGCGGCTTTCTGGCAAGCGATCATCAACGTGTACGGGCCATGGACCGAGCCGGGGCACGTGTCATCGCAAGAACAATGGTTTGCTCACCGGCGGGTGGAGCGGGCGCGGGAACAGCTGGGCGTGATCGCGAACAGGCGGGTCAAGGGCGGTCAAATGCGGGCTGGCTAGGGACTTCTCGTTCGAGCTATGCCAGAGTGATAGCTGATCGATTGAGCGCTTGTGCGGTTATCTGGTCTAGATGAGTTGAGGGTGTCATGGAGTTCGAGCCTCCGAAGTATGCGCGGGTCGTCGCCGGGGTCCAGAAGTGGATCACGGATGGGACCTACCGGTCGGGGGACATGCTTCCTTCGGAGACCCAATTGGTGAAGCAGTTCGCCGTGGGTCGTACCACAGTGGTGCGGGCCTTGCAGCTCTTGCAGAAGGACGGATGGATCCATCGCGAGCACGGGCGGGGCAGCTTCGTCAAAGGCGTGCCCGTTGTCGGCGGCCAGGACAAGAGGCCGGCCTTGATGATGCTGGACCGTCCGGAAGCCGTGGAAGGAACGCGGCTCCTGGAGGTGGGCAGGACTGGGGCGTCCTCGCACATCGCTCGTCATCTGGGTGTGGAGCCGGGATCGGAGCTGGTGTTCCGGCGGTGGCTGGTAGAGCGCGGTGGGGAACCCTCGGAGCTTGCGTCGTTGTGGATACCGGTCGACTTGGCCCAGGGCACGAACTTGGAGGGGAGCGCGCCACTGCTGGTGGGTATCCGCCAGGACTTGGCGGCTTTCAAGCTGGTGACGCTCGCGATGGTGCGAGAACGTACGGCGGCCCGGCTACCCACCGAGGAGGAGGCGCGGTTGCTGAAAATCGCTCCGGCGGCACCGGTACTGGTACTCACGAACAGTTACCTCGCTGACGGCTCCGAGCGGCCGTTGCTGGTGATAGAGCTGGTCATGCCGGGCGAGCTCCACGAGCTGGAGGCGGTTTACGCACTTCCATAGCGTGACGTGACCTAGGTCACTCGTATTTAACCACTCATGCGGACAAGTTCCGCATACTCTTAGATCAACTTAATCGGACAAGCGGTCAATCGGTGAAGGAGTGAGCATGGCGGTTCAGGGTCCGTTCAAGGTCGCCTTCGGGGACGTGTTCCCCCACGGCGCGTACGTGAAGGGCGGCGTCGAGCCCGTCCGGGACTTCGACAAGTCCACCAAGGAGCATTTCGTTCAGGCGCGGGATAAGGAGACGGGCGATCTCGTCTGGCAGATCGAGGTCATCGACGCCGATCCGGAGTCCAAGGGATCGCTGAAGGTGAAGATCGTCGCGCCGGTCCAGCCGATGATCCCGGAGGCCCCAGCGGGCTTCCCGTTCGTGCCGGTGCTGTTCGAGGGGTTGGCGGTGATGCCGTACGTCAACAGCGCGAACAACCGGCTGGCGTACTCGCTGAAGGCCAAGGCGATCACCTCGCCCGTAACCCGTACGGCCGGCGCGCGCAAGGACGCCGCGTGATGCGGGGGTTCGCGGCGCTGAGCCTGCACCTGGGCGAAGACACGCGCGTGGTGTGCCACACCTACGAGGAGCGGGGGCCGATTCTCGTGGTTGCGACCGGGGGCGTGGACCTGACCTTCACCTATGACCCGCACGGCATGACGGCCGCGCGTGAGGTCGAGATCGCGCGTGCGCTCGTTGAGGCGGCGCGCTGCTTCCTGTCCGAGGTCGAGCGCATGGCCTCGAACGAGCCTGCGGCCGATGCGGCTGCCTGAGATGAGCGGGGCGGCTGGAGCTGGTACCTCCGGCCGCCCCTTCGCGTGTCCTCCCGATGCATGGAAAGACAGGTGAAGCGTATGTCCTGGTCGATCCGCAAGAGCCGACTTGGCGAGAACGTTGCGGTCGAGACCTCCGATGACCCCTTCCGGCGGCCCCGGTGGGAACCCCCGGTCCTCCACATGCCGGTGGGCGTCCTCCTGCTCGTCCACTTCTTCCACGGCCTGTTCCTCCTCATCCGTTTCGTAATCCGGCACTGCGTCCCGCTGGCCGTCCTCGGCGCTGCGGCATGGGCCGTCTACTCCTACGGCTGGGCACCGGTCGTCCTCCTCGCCCTGGCCCTCCTCGCCGGCCTGCTCGCATGGGCGCTGGCCGGCCGGGCGTCGTTCCTGCGGTGGATCGGCTGGCCCACCCTGGCGCGCTGCCGCCGGACGTTCGTCTATGCGCGGCACTGGGAGGCGGTCATGACGATGACCGGCCTGTCCCGCTCCCGCAAAGGCCGCGAATACCTTCCGACCCTGGTTCGGGTGCGCTGCCGCCGTACCTCGGACCTCGTCCTGGTGAAGATGCTCAAGGGCCAGACTCCCGAAGCCTGGGAGAAGGCGGCGGTCGGCCTCGCACACGGTTTCGGCGCCGTCCTCGTCCGGGTGCGGGCGCACAAGAAGCCGGGCCGCATATGGCTGGAGTTCGTCCGCTCCGATGCGCTCAAGACGCCCCTCCCCGCGCTTCCGATCGCCACCGACGCCCAAGAGGTGGACTTGCGGGCCATCCCGATCGGGCGGCAGGAGGACGGCTCCCCGTGGCTCATTCGCCTTCTGGGCACCCACGTGCTCATGGTCGGCGCGACCGGGTCGGGCAAGGGCTCGATCCTGTGGAGCATCATCCGCGGCGTCCTGGCCCCGATGCGGGACGGACTCGTGGAGGTCTGGGCGATCGACCCCAAGCGGATGGAGCTGTCCTACGGGCGGGCGCTGTTCGAACGCTACGGCCGCTACTCCAGCGACCCGTCCGGCGGCATGGTCCAGCTTCTCGAAGAGGCGGCGGCGGACATGAACGCACGGGCGGCGAAGTTCGCGGGCAAGACCCGGACCTTCACGCCCTCGGTCGAGCATCCGTTCCGGCTCATCGTCGTGGATGAGATGGCGTTCCTGACCGCCTACTGCCCCGAGCGCGATCTACGCAAGCGCGCCGAGTCGGCCATAGCCGTACTGACCACGCAAGGCCGCTCGGTCGGGTACTGCGTGATCGGCGCGCAGCAGGACGCGCGCAAAGAGGTCAACACGCTCCGGAATCTCTTCCCCGACCGGATCGCCCTGCGCCTGGACGAAGACGAACAAGTGGACATGGTCCTGGGAGAGGGCTCCCGCGACCGCGGCGCACTCGCCGACCAGATCTCCTCTGACCCCCAGATCGGGGCCGGCGTCGCCTTCGTCCGGCTGGAGACCTCACCCGACCCCGTCCGCGTCCGCGCGGCCTACGTCTCCGACGACGACATCTCGCAGATGGTGACGCTGACCGTCCCGCTGCGCCCGGTCTCCTTCGACGGCAGGGAGGCGGCGTGAGCGAAACCGCTGTGGTCAAGACGATGCCCCCGCTGGCTCGTGAGGTCGTGCGGGCGGTGGCCGTCGAGCACGGGGTATGCGTCAAGCCCCTGCCCCTGCGCCGAATCGACCTGGACACGGGCAAAGCCGAGATCAAGTACGTGCCGTGCGGCAACACCCTGGCCTCGGTCTGCCCGACCTGCGCTGAGCGCAAGCGCCAGATCCGGGCCGTCCAATGCCGCCAGGGCTGGCATCTGGAGGAAGAACCGCGCATCGAACGAGCAGACCCGCAAGAGGAACAACGGCTGTGGGTCCAGCTCCGCGCCGAAGCCCAGCAGAAGCGAGATGAGGCCAGCACAAGCGGCGGTGACCTCGACCTGTGGGACGGCGTCCTGGAGGCCCTGGACGAGGAACTGGAACACCTCGGCGCACGC
Organism: Actinomycetes bacterium; assembly: GCA_023425615.1. GTDB lineage: Bacteria > Actinomycetota > Actinomycetes > Streptosporangiales > Streptosporangiaceae > Actinocorallia. Next base: position 3,267 of record JAFACJ010000594.1, on the reverse strand, counting down.
GGCAAGCTCAAGACGGGGGAGCAGCAAGAACGGCGCACCCGCTCCACCCGACGCCGTCAGGACGCCCCGGACCTACCGCGCCGTCCCGTCTCCTCCCACACGGTCGGCAAGCTCTACACCGCCCCGAACGGCAAGACCTTCCGTCCCTCGCTGTTCCTGACCCTCACCCTCGACTCCTACGGCCGTGTCCACAGCGACGGAACCCCCACCGACCCGGCCACCTACGACTATCGGCGAGCGGCTCGGGATGCTCTGCACTTCTCCAAGCTGATCGACCGCTTCGTACAGAACCTCCGCCGGTTCGTCGGCTATGACGTCCAGTACTTCGCGGCCGTCGAACCCCAACGCCGACTCGCGCCGCACATCCACATGGCCATCCGCGGAACCGTCTCCCGCGCCGAACTCCGTCAGGTCGTCGCCGCGACCTATCACCAGGTGTGGTGGCCTCCCACCGACGTGGTGAAGTACGCCAGCTCCGCAGACCTGACCTGGGACGAGACGACCGGCAACTACCTCGACACCAAGACCGGCGAACTCCTGCCCACCTGGGATGAGGCCCTGGACGCGCTCGACCAAGACGAGGAAGCCGAACCTCTCCACGTGGTCCGCTTCGGCCGTCAGATCGACGCACAAGGCATCATGGCCGGCTCCCAAGACTCCGCACGCTGCATTGGCTACCTGACCAAGTACCTCACCAAGAGCGTCTCCGAATGCCACGAACCCGGCTCGGCCCGCGAGCGTGAGCACGTAGAGCGGCTCACGGAGGAACTGCGCTTTGAGCCGTGCTCCCCCACCTGCGCGAACTGGCTGCGCTACGGCGTCCAGCCCAAGAACGCCAAGCGCGGTCTCGCCCCCGGCTTCTGTCGCGGCAAAGCCCACCGACGCGCCCACCTCGGCTACGGCGGTCGCCGGATCCTCGTCTCCCGCAAGTGGTCCGGCAAGACGATGGCCGACCACAAGAAGGACCGCCGCGATTGGGTGCTCTCCCGTCTGGCCGAAGCCGGAATCTCGGCAACCGGCACCGACGAACCAGGCCGCTACCTGTGGAGCCTGGCCAAACCCACCGATCCCGGCGTCAAGCCACCCGACCACCGCCTCCTGCTGCTGATCGACGAACGCCTACGGCAGCGACAGCAGCTCCGACGAGCCCAAGAACTTTCGGCAACCGGCCCTGCCCCTGACACCCACCACGACGAAAGGCACACCCTGAACCTGCGAGGTGCGGCATGAACCCCCTGGACGAACGTTCCTGGACCCCTGATGAAGTCGCCGTCTTTCTCGGCATTCCCAAGTCGACGCTCTACCAGTGGAGGCATCGGGGCATCGGCCCGAAGTCCGCACGAGTGGGCAGGCACATCCGCTACCTCAAGGCGGACGTCCTCGACTGGTTCCGTCAGCAGCAGGAATTGGACGCGGCCTGATGGCGCGCGTACGTGACCTGTGGTTCCGCACCGTCAAGGGGCCGGACGGGCAGGAGATCAAGCAGAAGACGGCCCGGCATCCCGACAACGGGGGCAGCAAGAGCGCCAAGCGCTGGCTCGCTGTCTGGACCGGGCCGGACGGCAAGGAGAAGACCCAAGCCTTCAAGACGAAGGTCGAAGCCGAGCGGTACGGCACTACCAAGGAAGCCGATCGGCTCCGCGGCACGTACATCGATGACCGGCGTGGCCGTGTCCCGTTCCGGGAGTACGCCGAGAAGCAGTGGCTTCCCTCGCAAGTCCATCTGAGGGCCAACACCGTCGACACCTACGCCTCCCACTTGCACGCCCATCTGATTCCGGCAGTGGGGGAGCGGCGTATCGGCAGCCTGACCCGTGCGGACATGAAGGCCGTCGTCGCGAAGCTGAACGGGTCTCTTGCTCCGGCAACCGTCCATACCGTCTTCGCGGTCCTGAGGATCATCATGCAGGCCGCGGTGGATGACGGGGACATACCGGCGAACCCGTGCTCAAGGGTGCCTCTGCCGCGTATTGAGGCCCGTGTGGTCGAACCGCTGCCCGTTGAGGCGGTCTTGAGGCTGGCTGAGGAGATCACTCCTCGCTACCGGCTGGCCGTCTGGCTCGGGTTCGGGCTCGGTCTGCGACTCGGTGAGGCCCTGGGGCTGACGGCGGTCAAGGTCGATACCGAGACCAGGCGGGTCTACGTCCATCGGCAGGCCCAGAAGGGCGTCCTGGTCGAGCTCAAGACCAAGGCGTCTCGGCGGGCTCTTCCTGTCGATGATCTGGTTCTTGCCCGGATCGAGGCTCATCGGCAGGTCTATCCGCTGGGTCCTGAGGGGGTGCTGACGACCAACCGGTGTCGGCGCATCGTGCAGCGGAAGTCGTTCAACCACTGCTGGGCTGAGGCCGTCGAGAAGGCCGGCCTCCCCAAGGGCACGCGGTTCCACGACCTGAGGCACTTCTACGCCTCGGGTCTTATCAAGGCGAACCTCAACCCGAAGGTGATCCAGACCCGTCTCGGGCACGCCACGATCGCGGAGACGATGGACACCTATGGGCATCTGTTCCCGGACCAGGATGACCTTGGACGCGGGGCGATCGATGATCTGCTTGCCCTGAACGCGCCGGAACAGGATCGGAACAAGAACCCCTGATGGGTGCGGAACCGCAGGTCGGGGAAAGAGTGGCGGACGAGTCGGCCTGTAAGCCGGGTTCTGTGCTCCCCCGGAGGGGAGTGGCGGCCATCCATCTCGGGGCGTCGTTGCCGACGTCCTCTAGCGACCTACCCGCGGACTCGGGCGAGCAGCCCTCGGGCGTCCGCTGTCTGGTCTTGCTCCGGGTGGGGTTTACCTAGCCGCGCGGGTCGCCCCGTGCGCTGGTGAGCTCTTACCTCACCGTTTCACCCTTACCGCCCGCGTGTGCGGGAGGCGGTTTGTTTTCTGTGGCACTGTCCCGCGGGTCGCCCCGGGTCGGTGTTGCCGACCACCCTGCTCTGTGGAGCCCGGACTTTCCTCGGCGGGGGAGATCCCCCGACGCGGCCGCCCGGCCGGCTCGTCCGCCGTGGGGACGAGTCTAGCCGGTTTCGGGGGAGGGGAGGGGCGCGAGGGGCACGCACGCGGAGGCCGCGCAGGAGGGGAGGGGCACGAGGGTGGGCTGTGGGGAGAAGGGAAGGGGCGAGGGTGGGCGGAAAGAGAGAAGCGTGAAAGAGGCGGGGAAAAGGAGAGGCGCACGCCCGGGCAGGGCGTGCGCCTCAACTGAAGGAGCGGAGGAACTGCTCCGAGGAGCGAAAAAAGTTACTTCGCGGCGCTCTTGACGACGTCGGTTTCGG
>JAFACJ010000559.1 GCA_023425615.1 Actinomycetes bacterium | reverse complement strand
GGTGTAGGCGCGTTCGGCGAAGCCGGCGCCGCCGGGGTGGCCGTCGTAGACGAAGACGGTGAGGCGGCCGGTGTCGGGGTGAAGGGGGGTGGAGACGCCGCCGATGTCCCAGCGGTCGCAGGTGGCGAACAGGGGGAGGAGGCCGATGGAGGCGTGTTCGGCGGCGTGGGCGGCGCCGGGGGCGTCGAAGTCCTGCCGTGTGGATTGGAGGGCGGTCAGGGCGGAGGGGGAGAGGGTCCACCAGACGCTCTTGGTGCGCAGGACGCGTTCGGGCAGGTCGAGTGGCTTCTCGCCGATGATCTCGCCGGTCGGGCGGCGCATCTGGTAGGAGACGATCTGGCGGCGGACTTCGACGGTGCCGAAGTGCAGGGTCGCGTGGACGCCCCAGAGTTCCGATTTCTCCTCTTCCAGGATGTGGATGTCGGTGGTGGAGCGGGCGGACGTCGAGTAGTCGGGTGCGGCGGCGGTGACGAGGGCGACGGAATCGTCCAGGTCGAGGCGGTCGACGAGGAACGTCCGGCCTTGGTGGACGTAGACGGCGCCTTCGTGGACTGTGCCGTGCGCCGCCGCCTCGTCGACGGTGCCGAGGAGGCAGCCCGTGAGGGTCTCCACGACCTGGACGACGGTCGGGCCGGAGCCGCGCAGGTCGGTGGACGGGCGTTCGCGGCGGGTCCAGTACCAGCCGGTGGGGCGGCGGCGCAGCAGGCCGCGGGCGGTGAGGTTTTCCACAAGCTGTGGAGAGGTCGGCCCGAACAGCGTGAAATCCTCGTCCGTGAGGGGCAGTTCGGCGGCGGCCGAGCACAGGTGGGGTTCCAGGACGTAGGGGTTGGCCGGGTCCAGGACGGTGGCCTCGACGGGGGTGCCGAAGACGGCGGAGGGGTGGTGGACGTGGTAGGTGTCGAGGGGGTCGTCGCGGGCGACGAGGACGGCGAGGGCGTCCTGGCCGGAGCGTCCGGCGCGTCCGGCCTGCTGCCACAGCGAGGCGCGGGTGCCGGGCCAGCCGCAGACGAGGACGGCGTCGAGGCCGGAGACGTCGATGCCCAGTTCGAGGGCGTTGGTGGTGGCGAGACCGAGAAGGGAGCGTGAGCGGAGGCCCTCTTCCAGCGCGCGGCGTTCTTCCGGCAGGTAGCCGCCGCGGTAGGCGGCGACCTGGTCGGCCAGTTCGGGCGCGGTCTCCGAAAGGCGTGCCCTGGCCGTCAGCGAGACGGTCTCGACGCCGCGGCGGGAGCGGACGAAGGCCAGTGTCTGCGCCCCGGAGGCGACCAGGTCGGCCAGCAGGTCGGCGGTCTCGGCGGGCGCCGGCCTGCGTACATCGTTCTCCAGCAGCGGCGGCTCCCAGAAGGCGAAGGTCATCGCGCCGCGCGGTGAGCCGTCGGAGGTGACGGCTTCGACCGGCAGTCCGGTGAGCACGGAGGCCGAGGAGGCAGGGTCCGAGACGGTGGCCGAGGCCAGGATGAAGACGGGCTCGGAGCCGTACCGGGCGCAGACCCGCCGCAGCCGCCGGAGGATCTGCGCGACGTGGGATCCGAAGACCCCGCGGTAGCCGTGCGCCTCGTCGATCACCACATAACGCAGCCGCCGCAGAAAGGAGGACCAGCGAGAATGCCCAGGAAGCATTCCGTAATTAAGCATGTCTGGATTTGTTAGGACGATATTCGCATAACGCCGAACCCAGTCCCGGGCCTCGGGCGGAGTGTCACCGTCATAGGTCGCCGCGCGCACCGGGGAGAGCCCCAGGGACGACACGAGACGCTCCTGGTCGTGGGCGAGGGCCTTGGTGGGCGCCAGGTAGAGCGTCGTCTCCCCGTCCGACGCGGCGGTCAGCGACGGCAGGAGGTAGGCCAGTGACTTGCCCGAGGCGGTGCCTGTGGCAATGATCACAGAGCGTCCCGCATGGGCCAGCGAAGCGGCCGTGACCTGGTGTTCCCACAGGCCGGGGAAGCCGAGCGCCGAACGCACCGGATCCGGTACCCAGTCGGGCCATCCGGCGGGAGAGGCGGGACGCGCGGGCACCACTTCGACATGCGTCACCCGTCCGCGGCGCCGTGGATCGCGCAGCAGAGGGTGGAGAAGTTCGTGTGTGGACACAGGTTTCCAGTCTGGCATCGTGGGAAGGGACCTGAGAACGCCCCGGCCCCCTGAGCGCGTACTGGCGGCACAGCCTGCGCGAACAGAGGATTCGTGTGAACACGTCCCCGGGACATGGTTGAATTTCGACGGGCGAACGCTGCGACGTCCGTTTACATTGCGGCAAATGCGCTGGAGGTTCTGTGGACCTGAAGGTGAACGACTACACCACCGACGACGGCCTCACGGTCATCAACGTGGAGGGGGAGATCGACGTCTACACGGCGCCGAAGCTCCGGGAGAAGCTCATCGACCTGGTCAACAAGGGTAAGTTCCACCTCCTCGTGGACATGGAGAAGGTCGAGTTCCTCGACTCGACCGGACTCGGTGTCCTGGTGGGCGGGCTCAAGCGGGTCAGGGCGCACGACGGCTCCCTGGAGCTCGTGTGCACACAGGAGCGTATCCTCAAGATCTTCCGGATCACGGGCCTGACCAAGGTCTTCGGCATCCACACCTCGCTCGAGGAGGCTCGGGAGCAGCGTAAGAACGCGAAGTAGCCCCCCGTGTCATCGACAGTCGAGGTCGCGTTCAGCGCACTGCCGATCCATGTGCGCACCGCGCGCATGATCACCAAGGCCGTCGCGCTCCGTAGCGGGGTCGCCGAACCCCTGCTGGACGAGGTGCGTCTGGCGGTCGGCGAGGCATGCTCGCGCGCCGTCGAGGCACATCAGAAGCACTGCCCGGAGGAGCCGGTGCTGGTGAGCCTGACCGACGGCGGGGGGCGCTTCTCGGTCTCGATCAGCGATCAGGCCCCGGACGAGCCGGAGGACGGCCTGAGCATGGCCGTGATCAAGGGACTCGCCGACGAGCTCGAGATCGTCTCCTCGGACGGGGGAACGACGATCAGCATGAGCTGGCCGGCACACTAACGCATCCCCAAAAAGACCTCACGTTCTCCAACGTGAGGTCTTTTGTCTGCCCGCGAAACTTGGGGAAGCCCGAAAATTACCTTTTTCAGGAGGAGTTACTACTTTTTCCGGCGGGAAAGCCGTGCATACCTTCCCCGGATGCCGCGCCACACGGTGGGGAGGACGGATGGGCGAGGTCGCAGTCGGCGGAGGGGATCTGCTCATCGTCGTCATCGTCGCGGTGATCGCCTTGCTGGCCCTCGCCGTCGCGGCCGGTCTGGTGCGTGAGGTGCTGGCGGCAGGGCAGGGCACGCTGCGGATGCGGGAGATCGCGACGGCGGTCCAGGAGGGCGCGGGGGCGTACCTTAAACGCCAGTTCCGCACGATCGGCGTCTTCGTGGTGATCATCCCCTTCCTCCTGCTGCTGCTTCCCGCCGAGAGCGCCGGGCTGCGGATCGGCAGATCGGTCTTCTTCGTGGTGGGCGCGCTGTTCTCGGCGGCCACCGGGTTCGCGGGGATGTGGCTGGCGGTCCGCGGCAACGTCCGCGTGGCGGCGGCCGCGCGCGACGGAGGGGAGCGGACGGCGATGCGGATCGCCTTCCGCACCGGCGGTGTGGCGGGGATGCTCACGGTCGGGCTCGGCCTGTTCGGCGCGGCCCTCGTCGTCCTGATCTTCCGCGGCGGAGCGCCCGTCGTGCTGGAGGGCTTCGGGTTCGGCGCGGCGCTGCTGGCGATGTTCATGCGGGTCGGCGGCGGGATCTTCACCAAGGCCGCGGACGTGGGCGCCGACCTGGTCGGCAAGGTCGAGCAGGGGATCCCCGAGGACGACCCGCGCAACGCCGCGACGATTGCCGACAACGTGGGCGACAACGTCGGCGACTGCGCGGGGATGGCGGCCGACCTGTTCGAGTCCTACGCGGTGACGCTGGTGGCGGCGCTGATCCTCGGTGGAGCCGCGTTCGGCACCCAGGGGCTGGTCTTCCCGCTGATCGTCCCGATGATCGGGGTGGTGACCGCGGTGATCGGCGTCTTCGCGGTCGCGCCGCGGCCCCGCGACCGGTCGGGGATGACCGCGATCCACCGCGGGTTCTTCCTGGCCGCGGCGATCTCCGCGCTCGCGGTCGTCATCGCCGCGTTCCTCTATCTGCCGTCGAGCTTCGCCGGACTGCACGGGGGAGCCGAGGTGGACGCCGATCCGCGGGTCGTGGCGATCGGCGCGGTGCTGATCGGGATCGTCCTGGCGAGCGCGATCCAACTGCTCACCGGCTACTTCACCGAGACCAACCGGGGACCGGTCCGAGAGGTCGTCCAGAGCGCCCGTACGGGGCCGGCGACGGTGATCCTGTCCGGAGTGGCGGTCGGCCTCGAATCCGCCGTCTACTCCACGCTCCTCATCGCGGGGGCCATCTACGGGGCGTTCCTCCTCGGGGCCGGCAACACCACCGTCGCGCTGTTCGCCGTCGCGCTGGCCGGTACGGGGCTGCTGACGACCGTCGGCGTGATCGTCTCGATGGACACGTTCGGTCCCGTCTCCGACAACGCGCAGGGCATCGCCGAGATGTCCGGCGACGTCACCGGGGAGGCGGCGGTCGTCCTCCAGCGGCTGGACGCCGTCGGCAACACCACCAAGGCGATCACCAAGGGCATCGCGATAGCCACGGCGGTCCTGGCGGCCACGGCGCTGTTCGGCTCGTTCCGGACGACGGTGGAGACGGCGCTCGCACAGGCGGGAGGCGACGCGCGGAGGGCCATCGGCGCCACCTTCCTGAACTTCAACCTGTCGCTCGACCAGCCGAACGTCCTGATCGGCCTGCTCATCGGTGCCTCCGTCGTCTTCCTGTTCTCCGGGCTGGCGATCATGGCGGTCGGCCGAGCCGCGGGCCGTGTCGTGGTCGAGGTACGTGAGCAGTTCCGCACCAAGCCCGGCATCATGGACTTCTCACAGCGTCCTGACTACGACCGGGTCGTCGACCTGTGCACCCGCGACGCCCAGCGCGAGCTGATCACCCCCGGGCTGCTGGCGATCATGACGCCGATCGCCGTGGGCTTCGCGCTCGGCTACGCCCCGCTGGGCGCCTTCCTGGCCGGAGCCATCGCCGCCGGCGCGCTGATGGCCGTCTTCCTCGCCAACTCCGGCGGCGCCTGGGACAACGCCAAGAAGGTCGTCGAGGACGGCAGGCTCGGCGGCAAGGGCTCAGAGGCACACGCGGCGACCGTCATCGGCGACACCGTCGGCGACCCCTTCAAGGACACGGCGGGCCCGGCGATCAACCCCCTGATCAAGGTCATGAACCTCGTCTCCCTCCTGATCGCCCCGGCCGTCGTCACCTCGGCCGGCACCCCCGTCCTCCGCACGGCCGTGACCCTCGTGGCCATCGCGATCCTCATCGCCGCGGTCGCCGTCTCCAAACATCGCAGCGCCGCCGCCCGCGCCCCCATCCCCCAGACGACCCGCTGACAC
>JAFACJ010000507.1 GCA_023425615.1 Actinomycetes bacterium | reverse complement strand
GTGATCGTCATGGGAGAATGGGCAGGTCAGACCCGGAAAAGATGGTCATCGCGCAAGGAGGCAACCCTGCATGAAGCCGGAACGTCACATCAGCGCAGAAAGCCGGAGAATGCGCGAGGCCATCCTTGACGCGGCGGAGCAGATCATGCTCGAAGAAGGCTACGCCGCGGTCAGCACACGAAGGGTCGCCAACCGGGCGGGCGTCAACCAGGGAATGGTCTACTACCATTTCGGCGTCATGGACGACCTGTTCACCGAACTGTTCCAGAGGGGAGCCGATGAGAGCTTCCGGCGCCAGGCCGAGGCACTGTCCTCACCCCAGCCCCTCTGGGCCCTGTGGGACATGATGCAAGACCAGTCCCACACCGCCCTCACCATGGAATTCGTCGCTCTCGCCAACCACCGGAAAGCCATCCGAGGCGTCATCGCCGAATCCTCCGGCAAATTCCGCCGCCTCCAGGAGGAGGCGGTGACCCGCATCCTCAAGGAACGCGGAAGGGACACCGGCGCCTGGCCGCCCCTGGCCCTGATCCTCTTCCTGTCCAGCGTCTCCCGCTTCCTGCTCATCGAGCAGTCCTTCGATATCTCCGCCGGACACGACCAGATGATCACCGTCGTCGAGGACTACCTCCGCGACATCGAAGGCGAACGCCGCTGACCCTCAGGGCCGCACCGAAGAAGCCGCGCCCGGCCCGGCACGTGATGTCGCGGTTCTCGAAGGCGCCGACCGTGCGCTGCGCTATCGTCCCGGTACATGACGGACGCCCCTCTTGAGCGGTTGCGGGCTGAACTGCGCGAGCTGGCCGAGCCCCGGGTGCGCGCCCAGCAGGAGAGGGTGCTGGCTCCCGCCGATGACGACGAACTGCTCGGCGTGCGGGTCCCCGTGCTGCGCGGGCTGGCCCGGACCTACCGGGATCTGACGTTGGAGGAAGTGGACTCGCTGCTGCGCAGCAGGGTCCACGAGGAGCGTTTCGCGGGACTGCTGGTCCTGGCCGAGCGGGTGCGCACGGCCCGTGGCGCCGATCGCGAGGCGCTGGTGGACTTCTATCTGGCGCGCACCGGCTGCGTGGACAACTGGGATCTGGTGGACGGCTCCGCACCCGTCGTCCTGGGGCCGTGGCTGCTGGAGTCGGCGCCGGACGTCCTGTGGCGGCTCGCGGGTTCGGCTTCCCTGTGGGAGCGGCGGATCGCCGTGGTGGCCACGCTGACGCTGATCCGCGCCGGCCGCCATGAGCCGACGTTCGAACTGGTGCTGGAGCTGCGCCGGGATCCGGAGCCGCTGATCCACAAGGCGCTGGGGTGGATGCTGCGGGAGATCAGCCGCCACGACGAGGAGGCGCTGGTGGACTTCCTCGACCGTCATGCCCCCGAACTGCCGAGGATCACCGTCCGCCACGCGACCGAGCGGCTGGCCCCGCAGGAGCGGGCGCGGTTCGTCAAGCGCCGCGGAGAGCGCGTCCCCCGTGGCGACGGCGAACAGGTGGCCGCGGCCCCGCCTGTGTGAGACCGGCCACGCGCTGTCAGCCGGTGGCCGGCGCCCGCCAGAGGCCGATGATCGCGTCGGTGAGGCCGGTGGCCAGGTCGTCCCAGGTCGGGTAGGCGGTCGGGGAACCCTCGGACATGGCGCTTTCGTGTTCGGCGCACATGGTGATGATGAGGTGCCGGGCCATGGTCAGCCGTTCGGCCCGCACCGGCGGGGGAGGGCCGGGCAGCCGCCGGGTGAGCTGGGCGACCAGCAGCCGCAGGGACGGTGAGGTGAGGGACTCCTCCTGGGCGATCTCGCGCAGGGCGGGGTCGGCGGTGACCTGGATGTGGAAGCGGGCGTACCAGGTGGGGGAGTCCAGGGACGCCAGATGCCCGGTGAGGGGCAGGACCAGGCACGCCACCCAGGTCCTCAGGTCGTCCGATCCCGCGGCGTCGGCGACCAGGCCGACGCGCAGCGCCTCGATCCTCTCGGCGTGCTCGCGGACGATCGCGCGCACGAGGTCGGTCTTGGCGCCGAAGTGGTAGCCGACGGCGGCGCTGTTGCCCTGTCCGGCGGCCTCGCTGATCTGCCGGTTGGACACCGCGTGGACACCGTGGACGGCGAACAGCCGCTCGGCGGTGTCCAGGATCGTCCGCCGGGTGTCCCCGGCCCGCTCCGTCCGCGCCGCCTTGGCCGCCATCCCCGCCTCCTCGCCCCGTGCCGGGCGTCGGCCCGGTGCCTCGCATCGTAGGACACCCCGCGGAGGTGCCGCCGCGAGCCTCGTGTTCGCCAAGGGATAAGTCATCTGCTTCAATCTTTTAAAGCAGTTGATTGAAACCTTCGCGGAAGGAAAGCCCCTCATGTCGCAGACCCTCGCCGAGCCCCCGGGCGCGGTGCCCGCCGCCCCTCCCCGGCCGGGGCTGATCGTGGCGGTCCTGGCGTTCGCCGGAATCGTGATCGCGGGCATGCAGACCCTGGTCATCCCCGTCGTCCCCGAACTGCCCCGCCTGCTGGACGCCTCGCCGTCCGACACCGCCTGGGCGGTGACCGCCACCCTGCTGGCCGCGACCATCGCCACCCCGATCGTGGGACGGCTCGCCGACATGTACGGCAAGCGGCGCATGCTCCTGGCCAGCCTCGCCGTCATGGCGGCCGGATCGGCCGTCGCCGCCCTCGCCGCCTCGCTGGCCCCGCTGATCGTCGGGCGGGCGTTGCAGGGCCTGTCCGCGGGCGTGATCCCGCTGGGGATCAGCATCATGCGCGACGAACTGCCGAAGGAGCGGCTCGGCGCGGCCACCGCGACGATGAGCTCCTCCCTGGGGATCGGCGCCGCGCTCGGCATGCCGGTCGCCGCGCTCATCGCGGACAAGGCCGACTGGCACGTGCTGTTCTGGACCTCCGCCGGGCTCGGTGCGATCGCGTTCGTTCTGGTCTCGGTGTTCGTCCCCGCGTCCAGGACGCACCCGGGCGGCCGGTTCGACCTGCTCGGCGGCCTCGGCCTGTCGGCCGCGCTGGTCTGCCTTCTGCTGGCGATCTCCAAGGGCTCGGACTGGGGCTGGGGCGGCGGCACGGTCCTCGGCCTGTTCGCCGCCGCGATCGTCCTGCTGGCGGCCTGGGGCCGGTATGAGCTGCGTGTCGCCGAGCCGATGGTCGACCTGCGCGCCGCCGCCCGCCGCCAGGTCCTGCTCACCAACCTCGCCTCGGCGATCTTCGGGTTCGCGATGTTCTCCATCCAGCTCGCCCTGCCCCAGCTGCTCCAGACACCCGAGGCGACCGGTTACGGGCTCGGCCGGTCCATGCTGGTGGCGGGACTGGCGATGGCGCCGCAGGGCCTGGTGATGTTCCTGGTCGCCAAGCCCTCGGCGAGGATCTCCGCCGCCCGCGGCGCGAAGTTCACCCTCATGCTCGGCGCGTTCGTCGTCGCGGCCGGCTATCTGCTGGGCGTGTTCCTGATGGCGCAGATCTGGCAGCTCGTGCTGGTGTCCTGTGTGATCGGTGCCGGTATCGGCCTGGCCTACGGGTCCATCCCGACCCTGGTCATGGCGGCGGTGCCGGTCTCGGAGACCGCCGCCGCCAACAGCCTCAACGTCCTCATCCGAGGGTTCGGCACCACCGTCGCCAGCGCCGTCGCCGGACTGATCCTCGCCAACGTCACCATGACGCTGGGCCACGCCGAGCTTCCCTCCCAGGGCGCCTTCCGGATCGTCCTGGCCATCGGCGCCGTCGCCGCTCTCGCCGCCATGGCCGTCGCCGCGTTCCTGCCCCGGCGGGCGCACGGCTCCGTCCGCGCCCACCACTGACCGCCGGGCTCGGCGGCCGGCGTCCTCCGCGGACGGGGCGGAGGTTGGAAATTGTTATTCTCGATAAAGAGAATATTGTTTTCGCTCCGGTGTGCCGGCGGGATCCGCGGCCGGGCAGAAGGGGGTAGCGCGATGGGCGTCGACGTGGGCGGGCAGCACCGCCGGAACATCCTGCAGGAGCTGGGGTTCGCCGTTCGCCTGGCCGACGGGGAGATCCGGGGGAGCGCGCGGGTCACACCGCACATGCACGTGCCGGGGACGGGACGGCTGCGGACGTCGATCCTCGCCGCGTGGGCCGACTACCTGGCCGGACGGCTGGCGGTCGAGGTCATGGCCCCGCGGGTGCCGGTCACCTTGGACCTCGACGTGCACCTCTACCGCCCGGCCCCCGGATCCGGGACGGTCACGGGCGTCGGCAGGACCGTGAAGGCGGGCAGGTCGGTCTTCGTCGCCGGCATCGAGTTCGTCTCCGAGGACGGGGAGCCGGTCGCCACCGCGGCGGGCTCGTTCATGTACGCGCCCGACCCGTCGATCGTGATGCCCTCCCTGCCGAGGCCCGAGGGTCCGCCGCCCGGGCCGTTCCTGGCGATGCCCTTCGCCGAGCGGGCCGGCTGCGCGCGTTCGGAGCCCGGCGTCGCGGTGCTGCGGCGGTCGGAGGAGGGCCTCAACGCCTCCGGCACCGTCAGCGGCGGCCTCATCGCCCTGGCCATGGAGGAGGCGGTCCTGTCCCTGGCCCCGGGTGGCACCCTGTGCTCGCTCGGCCTGCGCTACCTCCAGGCCGTCCGGGTCGGCCCGGCCGTCGCCACCGCCGACCTGCGCCACGGACTCGGCAGGGCGGACCTCCGCGACACGGGCGGTGGCGACCGTCTGTGCGTCACCGCGACCGCCAGGGTCTTCCCCGCGGGCGCCGCTCCTTCTCGGACGGCGCCTTGACGCTCGAAGAGGTCTCGCCTCGGCCGGGAGCGCGCCGGGGTCAGTGGTGGGCGGCTGCCAGGTCCAGGCGTGCCGGGGTGAGACGCCAGATGAGCAGCGCGGCGGCGAGCATGAAGAGACCGCCGTAGAGGCCGGTCACCTCCAGGGAGGTGGAGAAGGCGAGCCTGGCCTGTTCGGCGAGGGCGGGGGAGCCCAGGCTGCGGGCGGCCTCCAGCGCGCCGCTCAGCGATTCGCGTGCCGTGTCCGAGGTGCCCGAGGGCAGTTCGGCGCGGTAGAGGGCGGTGCCGAGGCAGCCCAGGACGGCGACGCCGAAGGCGCCTCCGATCTCATAGGAGGTCTCCTCGATCGCGGCGGCGCTGCCGGCCTTCTCCACGGGAGCGCCGGACATGATGACGGCGGAGGCGAGGCCGAACGTCGCGAAGCCGGTGAGGAGCATGCGCTTGCGGCAGCGCCACGTTCAGGATGGTCATGTCCATCACGACCAGCAGCAGGCTGGCCGACAGCACGCCCAGCGCCGCCCAGCGGCGGCGGTGAGGCGCCGTCGCGTCTCGCCTCATGACATCCCCTTCAAGAACGTCTCCAGATACAGGCGGGGCAGGTCGCGCCGGGCGACGTCGCCGTTGCGCAGGCTCTCGCGGACGGCGACGAGCAGTCCGTACAGGGCGTTGTTCACCCACCGGGCGGGCAGGTCGGCCCGCAGGATCCCGGCACGCTGGCAGGATTCGATCAGCGCGACCTCGCGGTCCTCCAGTGCCTCGGCACCGCGCACCAGTTCCGGATCGACGCCCATGAGGTGCTCGGTCAGGGCGAAGCCGTGCTCTTCGGCGGCCCCGATGTTCCCCATGACCAGCGCGTGCAGGGTCTCCTCCAGGCGCTGCCCCGTCCGCAGCGCCGCGTCGAGGCCGATCTCCTCGTGGACGCGCCGCCACGCCTCGTACGAGCGCCAGCCCAGCGCCACGATCAGCTCCTCGCGCGTGGCGAAGTGCCGGTGCAGGGTCGCCCGGCTCACCCCCACGGCACGGGCGATCTCGGCCATGGACGACGCGGGCGCCCGGTTCAGATGGTCGATCGCCGAGGCAAGGGTAGTTCAGCTGTGGGAGCGGAGGAAAACGGCTTTCTGCGGTCAGGGAGCGGTGTGCCCGTGGTCACCGAGGGGGACGCCCGCGCGCAGCCGCTGCAAGCAGTCGCGGAGCAGTTC
>JAFACJ010000504.1 GCA_023425615.1 Actinomycetes bacterium | reverse complement strand
CCAGGGGTGTGCTCATGGACGGCCGGGTTCGTGACGCGCTCCTGGCCGTCCCCCGGCACCTGTTCGTCCCCCGCCGAGGGTGGGTCGCGCCGGACGAGACGGGTGCGGAGGGGTATCCGGCGGACGTCGACACTGACCCGCAGGGCTGGTACGCGGCGGCCTACGCCAATGCCTCGATCTGGCTCCAGGCCGACGACGGCGAGAAGGATCCCGCGAGTGGGGAAGGCGTTCCCACCTCGTCCATCTCCGCGCCCGGTGTCGTGGCCGAGTTCCTGCAGCTCCTCGATCTGCGGCCGGGGCATCGCGTCCTGGAGATCGGAACGGCGTCCGGGTGGACGGCCGCGCTCTTGGAGCGCCTTGTCGGACCGTCCGGGGTGGTGTACTCCGTCGAGGTGGACGAGACCATCTCGGCCTCGGCGGCTGCCACCCTGAAAAACTACGGCGGCAACACCACGACGATCGTTGGAGACGGTGCTCACGGTGTGCCCGAGGCTGCGCCTTTCGACCGGGTGCACCTCACCTGCGCCGTCACCGACATGCCCGATGCCTTGATACGTCAGACCCGTCCCGGTGGGCTCATCATCGCCCCTTGGCAAATGGGCGGCCCCAACGGTCACCGCCTTCGTCTGACCGTCACCGGCGAGCACACCGCGACCGGCACCTTGCACGGCATGGCCAACTACATGCCTATGCGCTCCCAACGTGTCGGACGACGCTGGCACGCCCACCACACCGAAGAAGCGGAGACCACCACCACGACCCTGAACCCGCGTGAAGTCGCCGAGGCCGGACTCGGCGCGGCGTTCGCCATCGCCGCCCAATCCCCCGGCATCACCTGGCACACCGCCACCGACGAGGCCGGGAATGTCTCCCTGCTCCTGCACGAAAGACACGACCCGGCCGGATCATGGGCGGCCTGCGACCACGAGGCCCGAACGCCGCGCTTCACCGTCACCCAATACGGCGCACGACGGCTCTGGGATGAAATCGAAGCCGCGTTCCTCCGCTGGTGTTCCTGGGGTCGGCCAGCGCAATCCAGATTCGGCCTCACCCTCGATGGAGGAGACCTCGGCGTCTGGTTGGACGACCCCAGACGACTGATCGGCTGAATCCGGACTCTTCGAGCCTTGGATGCCGTGGTCGGGGGCGGACTAGGTGGCGAGCATGGATCGGAGATGGTCGCGGGCGTGGGACATCTCCGGGGCCGATCGCCACTTGGCGGATGCCTTCAACACCTCGCGTGCCCTGGCATTGACCCTCTCCGAGGAGACGAACGGGAGAGAGCGGGCGAGTTCGTGCATACGGTCGGCGGCGAACGGGACGGCTTTGGCCGCCAGCGCGGCTTGGATCTGCCTGCCCAGGTATTGCGCCTGGAAGAGAGGCGACCACTGGCCGATCGACTCAGCCGCCTCGCCCAGCAGGGAATTCGCCTCGTTGAACTCCTTGAGGTGCCCGAAACCGATTCCCACGTCTCCGATCAGTGCGGCTTCCGCGAAAGGAGACAGCCCGCCGGTGCCGCGTGCCTGGTCGAGGATGCTCCTTGACTTGGCGGCCTGGCCCGGCACCAGGGCCAGAGATCTCCCGAGTCTCATCATGAGGGCGGCACGTTGGGCATGGGATATCTCGCCGACGGACAGCCCTTGTTCCGCATAGGCGATGGAGCGGGCGGGGTCCTCGCGGTAAAGGCTGATCCGGCTGAGGGTCTCATACGCTCGGGCCTGGCCCGGCTTGTCCTTGGACCGGTGCGCCATTCCCAGAGAGGCGACACTCGCCCGATTGGCCTCGCTGAGTCTTC
Organism: Actinomycetes bacterium; assembly: GCA_023425615.1. Taxonomy (GTDB): domain Bacteria; phylum Actinomycetota; class Actinomycetes; order Streptosporangiales; family Streptosporangiaceae; genus Actinocorallia. The sequence goes on along the minus strand of JAFACJ010000504.1, from coordinate 6,132 downwards.
CGGCGTCGTACAGGACCAAGGCGGCCTGGTCGGCCAGATCGGCTCCGGCCTTCAGCAACGCCTGATCGCGGGTGCCGGAGGTCGAGCGTTCAAGCTGCCGCAGATGGCCCAACGCCCGGTGGGTGAGAGGGATACCGCCGAGTTCGTAACGGCTGCCGGCGAGTGATCCGGTGAGCGCTTGGACGTAGGTCGGATCGTGATAAGCGCTGGGCCGACGGGACGGAATGAAGATCACAGATGCTGCGGCGGCCACGAACTCCCTACGCTCCACAGAATCCTCCGCTCCAGGCGATATCCCCGGTCGGGCCTGTCTTCACATGTTCTTGCGGACAGATTGGGGCTATAGCGCGGATTCAGCAACCCCCGGCACCTGACCGGCGGTCCAGAGGCGACGTGGGTGAGGAAGGCAACCTCCCTTCGTAGAGACGAACGGGAGAGAGCGGGCGAGTTCGTGCGTACGGTCGGCGGCGAACGGGACGGCCTTGGCCACCAGCGCGGCTTGGATCTGCCTGCCCAGGTATTGCGCCTGGAAGAGAGGCGACCGTTGGCCGATACCAACGCCGTGTGCCTGATACGGGATGCTCCCGGGGTGACGTGGTAGGCCCATGAGCATCCGTCGATGACAGCACGGCCGTGATTTGGGGCAAAGACGCGCTGTCAAAGAGTGGACACGGCGGAATCGTCGGACGTCAGCAGTCCTTTATGCCCTGTACCAAGGCAGCCAAAGCCGAACGACTCACGACCAGGTGAGGAGCCTCGGGATTCTTGCTGTCCCGAATACCACGACCAGAGCCCTCCAGAGCGGCCAGTTCCACGCAGTCGCTGTTGATTGTGGGGCTGTAGCTGCTCTTACGCCACTCACTCATGGCGTTCCTCCCGTATAGACCGGATCAGGGCCATGGCATGCCCCTCACCGTCGGACGTCAGCAGTCCTTTATGCCCTGCACCAAGGCAGCCAAAACCGAACGACTCACGACCAGGTGAGGAGCCTCGGGATTCTTGCTGTCCCGAATACCACAGCCAGAGCCCTCCAGAGCTGCCAACTCCACGCAGTCAGTTCCGCCGCCCTGGCTGTAGCTGCTCTTACGCCAGTTAGCCACAGTATCCCTCCCATATGGATCGAATCAGGGTCAGAGTATCGTCCTCGTTAAGGGCCTTGGCACTGAGGCGCTTGAAGGTCACCTGGAATCCTCGCACTCGGTCAGTAGAAGAGATCAAGGTTCCGCCTCCCGTGGTCTCGGTGTAGACGTATGGCCTTTCGGCTTCCATGACCTTGAAAGATGACGACAGCCCGGGATGCCACCCCGCTCGGTGCGGGACCACTCTGACGCTGACGCGCGACAGCTTGGATGTGTCCATGAGGTGCTGGAGCTGCTCTCCCATCACCTCTGAGCCAGCGACGCGGCGGTGCAGGACGGCCTCGTCCAGGATGAACCAGAGGTAGGGAGGCCGCGGACGCTCAAGTATCGCCTGCCTGTCCAGACGTGTCTTGAGGTCGGCATCCACGGTGGCCACCGCGCCCGCTTCGGCTATGAGTGCTCGCGCGTAACGCGGAGTCTGGAGGAGCCCGGATATCACGCCTAGGTCGTACACACTGATCTCATCCGCTCGCGCTTCGATACCCAGATGGGCCGAGAAGAACGATTCAGGATCACGAATACGTGACATGCGTAGAAGTCGACCAAAATGTCCAGGTAGCTCGAATAGCTCGTCAAGCTTGACGACATGATGGTCTTGCAGATTCCATCCGTCGCGGGCGTACTCGTAGTTCGATACCGCTTGCTTCGTCGCCCCGATCCTGGCAGCCAACTGCGCTTGGCTGAGCCCTGCCTTCTCACGGAAGAACCGCAGGTCATGGGCTATCCAGTGCTTGATCGAAGAGTCCGGGTCGAGTGACTCCACGGGGGCCATCGGTCACGCTCCAGGGGTATCGGGGGTATGGAAGATACCTTCCGTGTCACTTCGCGAGAAGCGACGATTGGCATGGGTTTCAGAGAAGTAGCACCGCCGCTTCCGGCTCGGCTGCTGCGTACTCACCGAATGCGTCAACGATTGCAGCAGAAAGTTCCCCTTGAGGGGTGCTTCTTCAGGCAAGCGGTCCCGATTAGTGCGTATGCACGATTCTGGGGCCTTGATCGGAAAGTGAGGTTCCGACCATGCACTACGGCAGAGGCACCGGAAACCCGTCCGGGAGCAGGCGGGATCCGCAGGCGGTGGCGTCGTGACGGCCGGCGCGGTCGTGATGGCGCCGCATCAGGTCTCCTACCAGGAGTACCGGCTGGAGTTCCCCGCCGAGCCCGAGAGCCTGTTCGTGATACGGGCCTCCGTCCGCGCGATGTGCACCTCCTGGCGCATCTCCCCCGAGAACACCGACACCACCGTGCTCCTGGCCTGCGAAGTGGCCACCAACGCCGTGACCGCCAGCCAGGGCGAGATCCTGCGCCTGACCGTGCGCCGGGTGCTGGGGCACCTGTACTGCGACTGCAGCGACCGCAACCCCCTCATCCCCCGCACACCGCCCATGCCCGACGCCCGAGAACTGGAGCCCAGCGGCCGCGGCCTGGCCCTGGTGGAGATGCTGGCCTCCTCCAGCGGCTGGGAGCCCCTGGAAGACGAGCAGGGCAAGATCCGCTGGTTCACCCTGGCCGCCCGATGACCGACCGCCATCCTCCTCGGGCAGGCCACCAGGACTCCCGGGAGATCCCCGTCCCCGCCTCCCCTGTCGAAGCCCACCCGACCGGCGGGCTCCCGTCCGAGGCGAGGCGGGGAGCGGACCGGCATCCCCATCGGTGGCCGCCCCTTCGCCTCCAGGGCAGAGCGCCTCCGGGCCGAGCCCGACGAACGCACCGACAAGCAGCATCGCACCCGGCGGGCCTTACCGCCCGCCACCGAGACAGAGGGACGACGACATGCCCTGGACCGATGTGATCGCCGCAGCGATCATTCTCTTCCTGCTCACCCTCACCGCCGCCTGCGGCGCCACCCTGCGCGGCCGATCCCGCTCCCCGTGGGACCGGCTCTTCGACCACGCCCCCGACCGGCCGAGGGCCAAGGCGTGGCCCGAGATCTGGGGCTACTCCCACGACACCGGCGGCCCCCTGCCACGGCGCAGGACCGGTTGAGACACCTCCTGGGACGGGCCCCGTGCCACCCCCGTCCCAGGAGGCCCCACACCCGCCCCGCCCCGGGCAAAGCGCGGAACCCCGGGCGGGGCGGGCCAGCGGCACCCGAACACATCGCGAACCGCACAACGGACGGCAGGAGACCGCCCTGCCCACAGAGCAGGAAAGAGGCGGAAATGTCGGAATCAGAACTGTGGAAGTACCTGGCCGCCCACCAGGATGAGCCCCCGTCCCTGCGCATCGTGCTCCCGGCCGCGCTGGGTGAGGCCACTGTGCTGCGCAAGTTGACCGACGCCCTCGACCGCACCCGCCACATGCTCGCCTACCATCTGGCCATCTGCCGCTACAGCATGGACCAGGCCAAAGACAAAGGGGACGAAGAAGACGCCACCCTGTGGAGCGGCCAGACCCTCGGCATCACCTACGCCATCGAACGCCTCGACGGCGACATCCTGGGCGAACTCGACCTGTGGGACCAGCAGGAGAAACAAACACCCGAAGACCCCGAGACCATCAAGGCCATGGCCGACCAGCTCTCCTGGAGCCTCCAACGTCCCCAATTCCCGTTGCCCGACACCCAGGACCCCACCCTGGGACTCAGACTCGCCCTCCTCATCCGCGCCCAACGCGACGAACTCGTAGCCCAAGCCGTCGCCGCCAACTACCGCGCGGTCATGGAATACACCGAAGAGGGAGAAGACCCCGACCCCGAGTACGCCCTCTACATGGCAAGAGCCCGCTGCTACGCCATGGCCGCCGACGACCTCGACAACCTCCTGGCCCGCGCCTACGGCGTCCAAGACGCACACGAGAAGTTCCTCGACCAGCACGGCACCTGGCTAGCCCGTCTCGTCTTCACCTGACCCCGCCCCGGCAGCACCGGCCGGATAAGTTCAGACCATGCGTATCGGACTCATCGGCCTAGGTGACATAGCCGAGAAGGCGTACCTCCCCCTGGTGGCCGGGCATGCCAGGACCGAGCTGGTGGGGGTGGCCAGCCGGTCGGCGACCGCCGTCGACTCCGTTCTGTCGCGGTACCGGGTTCCCTTCGGTACCACCGACTACCGGGAGCTGCTGGATCGCGAGCTCGATCTCGTCCTCGTCCATGTGGCGACCGAGGCGCATGGCGAACTCGTCCAGGAGTGTCTGCGGCGCGGTGTCCCCACCTATGTGGACAAGCCGCTGTCGGCACATCTCGCCGAAGCCGAGGCGCTCGCCGGGCTCGCCGACGAGCTGGGCGTCCTGCTCGCCGTCGGCTTCAACCGGCGGTTCGCGCCCGCCTACCGGACCGCCCGCTACTGGGTGTCGGACTCCCCGCGCTGGTTCTCCCTGGCCAAGCACCGCCGCTCCCTCCAGGACGCGCCGGCCCGGCACACCGTCTACGACGACGCCATCCATCTGCTGGACCTCGCCGTCTGGCTCCTCGGGCCACGGGCCGCCGAAGAGCACCTGCTGCTGCGCACCGACCACCTCGGCCGGATGACGACCTGCTCCGTCCTCCTGAGCGGCGCCGACGTCAGCGGATCACTGGCCATGCACCGCCTGTCCGGCACCGACACCGAACGTCTGGAGCTGCACGGCGACGGCCGCTCGGCCACCGTCACCGACCTGGAGCGCCTGGAACTGCACCGTGACGGTCGCGTCCAGCTCCCGCCCGCCGCGTCCTGGGAGTCCGTCGCCCACCGCCGTGGCTTCGCCGCCCTCCTGGACCATGTCCTGGACAGCCTCAAGGCCCCCGAGTCCTGCGAGGTCTCCGCCTCCCGCGTCCTGCCCGCCCACCGCCTGGCCGAACGCCTCCTGGGCAGCGCCGTCTAGGACGAGCCCTTCTTCGGGTTCAGGCCCGTGCAGCCGCGCAGGCCCTGCCAGCGCTTCAGTTCGGACTTGGCGGCGGCGCCCTTGAGCTGGATGGGGAGGCCGCCGGAGATACGGGCCGGCTTCCAGACCGCCTTGGTGATCTTTCCGTTCTGCGCCTTGAGCAGCAGGACGCCGGAGTTGGCGGTCTGGCCGCTGGCCGAGTAGAAGACGAAGTTGCCCATCCCGTAGTGGATGTAGCTTCCGTTCAGGTAACCGCCGCCCAGCGGGATGTGGGCGTGGCCGCCGATGACGGCGTCGGCGCCGGCCGCGACGAGCTGCTGTGCCAGTTCCTTCTGCCGCGGCAGGGGGCAGGGGTTGAGCTCCTCGCCCCAGTGCAGATGGACGATCACCAGGTCGGAGCCCTTGCGCGCCTGCTTGACCGCCTGGACCATGCGGGGGATGTCCTTGGCCGAGGCCAGGCCGCCCTTGGTGTCGGTCGCGGTCCAGGCCGTGATCAGGTTGTCGTCCAGCACCTGGGTGGCGCCGATGATCGCGATCCGGTTGCCTTTCACCGTCGTGCGGTAGGGGGCGTAGGCGGCCTTGGCGTTGGCGCCGATGCCCACCGTCGGGAAGCCCGACTTCTTGATCGCCTTCAGTGAGTCGGCGAGGCCGCCCTCCATGTAGTCCATGCCGTGGTTGTTGGCCATGCTCACCACGTCGACGCCGGACGCCTTCAGCGCGGTGAACGCCGTGGCGGGGGCGCGGAAGGTGAACTGCTTGCCGGGGGCGGGAGTGCCGCCCGTGGTGATCGCCGTCTCCAGGTTGACCATGGCCAGGTCTGCCTTGCGCAGCAGTGAGGCGATCGGGCCGAGCGCCGTCTTGGGCGCGCCGAGCCGTGATCGCAGCTGCCCCTCGAAGTGGGTGTCGCCGCCGAACGCCAGGATGATCGGCTCCTTGGGCGTCTCCTCGGGGGCCGGTTCCCGCGGCGCGTCGGCGTTCTGCGACGGCCGCGGTTCCTCGGCCGCGTCGGAGGTGTCGCCTCCGCCGGTGCACGCGGACGCCGCCAGCATTCCGGCCAGCGCCGCCGCCAGCATCACCTTCCCGCGCATCCCGGCCTCCCGACCTTCCGAGGTGTCCGGAACAGAATGGCAGATCCGTGTCGGATCACTGAGTCAGACCCGCGCAACCGTTCAGCGCCTGCCAGGCGGTGTAGGCG
>JAFACJ010000476.1 GCA_023425615.1 Actinomycetes bacterium | reverse complement strand
GAACTGCTCGCGGCCCTTGACGTCGTTCAGCCGTTCCAGGTTGGCGCGCGGGCCGGGGTGGGCGAGCAGGGAGCGGTGGCCGAGGGCGCGCGGCCCGAACTCCGCGCGGCCCTGGAACCAGGCGACGATCCCGTTGCCCGCCAGCGTCTCGGCGGCGGCCTCGGCGATGTCGTCCGGCCGGTCGTAGGGCACGCGGGCACGGCGCAGCGTCCTCTCGATCTCGTGGTCGGAGAACCCACGGCCCAGGTCGGCGCCCTCCATCGTCCAGGCGCGGCCGTCCAGGTCGCCGCTGAGGAACAGCGCCGCGCCCAGGGCCGTCCCCGCGTCACCGGCGGCGGGCTGCACCCAGATCCGCTCGAACGGCCCGTCCCACGCCAGGACGGTGTTGGCCACGCAGTTCAGTGCCACTCCGCCGGCCATGGCCAGCAGCCGCTCCCCGGTCTGCTCGTGCAGGATCGCGGCCTGTTCCAGGAGTACCTCCTCCAGCCGCCGCTGCGCGCTCGCGGCGGTGTCGGCGTGGGCCTCGGTCCACGGCGCGGACGGGCTGCGGGCCGGGCACAGCTCCTCCCAGGCGATCGGGTCGGTGCGGAACCCGCCGCCGGAGCCGACGCTGATCGCCTCGCGCATCCGGTCGAGGTGGCGCGGTTTGCCGTAGGAGGCGAGTGCCATCACCTTGTACTCGTCGCTGGAGCGCAGGAAACCCAGGTGGGCGGTGAGGTCCTCGTAGAAGAGACCGAGCGAGTGCGGCAGCGGCTGGGTGGCGAGGACCTCCAGGTTCCCGTCACGGAACCGCCCTGACAGATGCGAGGCGGACTCCCCTCGTCCGTCGTTGACCAGGACCGCGCACGAGGGGTCCGGCACGGCGAGCGCGGCGGACGCGGCGTGCGCGACATGGTGGGGGACGAAGCGCACCCGCTCCGGGTCGAGTCCGGGCAGCGCGTCGGCGAGCAGCCGTGGCGCCATACAGGCGAACATGGTGCGCAGATAGTCATAAGGGTCGTCGATGCCCATCTCCTCGGCCGGACGCACGAGCGAAGGGTCGTAGGAGAAGCCGACGGCGTCGATCCGGGCCGGTGGGATGCCCGCGTGCTCCAGGCACCAGCGCGCCGCGAGAACGGGCTGCTCCCAGGCCGAGAAGGGCACGGGCCGCTTGCCGTGCTTACGCCTGCTGAACCTCTCCTCCTCCGCGGCGGCCGCCACGCGCCCGTCGATGACCAGGGCCGCCGAAGGGTCGTGGAAGACCGCGTTGATGCCCAGGACGTTCATCGTTCCTCCTCGCGAGCCGACTCCCGGGACGGTTCACACCCGGGACAGCCGGGCGGCGAACCACTCGATGGTGCGGGCCAGTCCCTCCTCCGGGGGGACGCGCGGCGCCCAGCCGAGCAGTTCCCCGGCCAGGGTCACATCGGGGCAGCGCACGGACGGGTCGTCGACGGGGCGCGGCACGAACTCGATACCCGACGCCGAGCCGGTCAGCCGCCGGATGGTCTCGGCCAGCCGCAGGATCGTGGTCTCGGTGCCGTGCCCGATGTTGACGGGGCCCGGCACATCGCTGTAGGCCAGCGCGAGGATCCCCGAGACGGTGTCGTCCACGTAGCAGACCGAGCGGGTCTGGGAACCGTCCCCTGCCACGGTCAGCGGCCTCCCGGCCAGCGCCTGGGAGATGAAGGCGGGGATGGCGCGTCCGTCGTCCGGGCGCATCCGCGGACCGAAACTGTTGAAGATGCGCACGATGCCGGTGTCCACGCCGCGGCTGACGCGGTAGGCCGTCGTCAGCGCCTCGGCGTACCGCTTGGCCTCGTCGTACACGCTGCGGGGTCCGACGGGGTTGACGTTGCCCCAGTAGTCCTCGGGCTGCGGGTGGACGAGCGGGTCGCCGTACACCTCGCTGGTCGAGGCGAGCACGAACCGTGCGCCCTTGTGCCGGGCCAGGCCGAGCGCGTGGATGGTCCCGAACGCCCCCGCCTTGAGCGTCTCGACGGGCAGCCGGAGGTAGTCCACGGGCGAGGCCGCCGAGGCGAAGTGGAGCACCAGGTCGATGTCACCCGAGACGTGGACGAAGCCCGTCAGGTCGCACTCCACGACCTCGAAGCCGGGGTGGCCGAGCAGGTGCTCCAGGTTCTGGGGGCCGCCGGTGACGAAGTTGTCCATGCAGATCACCGACACGCCGCGGCCGAGAAGCCGTTCGCACAGATGCGAGCCGAGGAAGCCCGCCCCGCCCGTGACGACCGCCCGGCGGATCTCCCGCGCGCTCATCCCGTACCCCCTTCGGCAGGGGAGGACTGCCCGACCAGGATCCGGCGGACCAGCCGGGTGGTCGAGCATCCCTCCAGGTAGGGCAGCACGAGCACCTCGCCGCCGAGGTGGCGGACGAGCGGCGCCTCGGGGAGCACGGTGTGGTCGCCTCCCTTGACCCACAGGTGCGGGCGCAGTTGTTCCAGCAGCGTCATCGGAGTCTCCTCCTCGAAGATCAGCACGGCGCCCACGCAGCCGAGCGCCGCCAGCACCCGCGCCCGGTCCTGCTGGCCCATGACGGGACGGCCCGGCCCCTTGAGCGCGCGCACCGAGGCGTCGGAGTTCAGGCAGACGACCAGCAGGTCGCCCAGCCGCGCCGCCTGCCGCAGCAGGCCGACGTGGCCGGGATGCAGCAGGTCGAAGCACCCGCCGGTCGCCACCACGGTGCCGCCCGCCCGGCGGACTGCCTCCACGGTCTCCCACGGGTCGCGGGGCACGGCGTCCTCGTCCTCCTCCAGCCGTCCGCCCGCGACGTAGGCGGACGCGAGCCGCACCGCCTGCTGAACGGCCTCGGACGGCGTCGCCCCGTCGGCCAGAGCCGAAGCCGCCGCGGCGCTGAAACGGTCGCCCGCACCGCACGTGTCGGGGCAGCCGGGCACGGGAACCGCGGGGATGAGGGCCGTCGGCAGGTCGCCGGTGGCCAGTACGGCGCCCTGCTCCCCCAACGTCACGCTCACGCCTTGCGCGCTCCAGCGGGACCGCAGGGCGGCGGCGTCCGCGGCGGCCCGCGCGTACTCCTGGGGACCGCTCTCCCGCCCGTCGCTCGGCATCTCGCACCCGGACGTCCCGGCTCGCGCGACGAAGGCGCGGGCCTCGGCGCGGCTGGGCGTGATCAGACGCGCCCCCGGCACGGGTCCCGCGCCCTTGGGATGCGGATCCCAGACGAGCGGGACGTCGGAGGACAGCTCGACGAGCGCCGCGCGGAGCGCCGGATGGGCCGCCACACCGCGGCCGTAGTCGGAGACCAGCACGGCTCCCGCCGCTTCGAGCAGGTCGAAGACGGCGTCGCCGAGCGGCGCGGCGGCCTCCAGCCTCCCGTCACCGCGGTCGATGCGCACCAGCGGCCGGCCGTGCGAGCGGACCCGGGTCTTGCGGACCGTCGAGCCCGCCAGCGGCAGCCGCAGCACCTCCACGCCGTCCAGCAGGCCCAGCAGCGTCCCGCCGTCGCCGTCGCCGGCCAGCGCGGTCACCAGGACGACGTCGCGGGTCCCCCCCGCCGCCAGTTTCGCCGCGAGCCCGGCGCCTCCCGCGCGCAGCCGGTCGGCCTCGACGTCCACGACGGGGACTGGCGCGTCCGGCGCGAGCCGCTCGGCCGCCCCTTCGACGTCGACGTCCAGCAGCGTGTCCCCGACGACGACCAGCGGGCCGGCCCTCATGTCCGCACCGCCCGCTCGCGTGCGGGGGTGATCCGCCTGTCGAACACCTCGCACAGCAGGTGGACGACGGCGAGATGCACCTCCTGGACCGCGGCGGTCGAGTGAGCCTCGACCGTGAGCGCCTGCCCGCACACCGCCGCGAGGGGGTTGGGCGCCGGTCCGGTCAGCGCCCAGGTCCGCATGCCGATCCCGGACGCCGTCTTCGCGGCGGCTATGACGTTCGCGCTGCCTCCGCTGGTGGACAGCGCGAGCAGCACGTCACCCGCCCTGCCGTGCGCGGCGACCTGCCGCGCGAACAGCTCGTCGGCGCCGTAGTCGTTGACGATCGCGGTCACGGCCGAGGTGTCGGTGTGCAGGGAGATCGCCGAGAAGGGGCGGCGTTCGCCCTGGTAGCGGCCGACGAGCTCGGCGGTCAGATGCTGGGCCTGCGCCGCGCTGCCGCCGTTGCCGCAGGCCAGGAGACGTCCGCCGCCCTCCAGCGTCTCGGCCAGGACCTCACCCCACCGCAGCAGCAGCGGCGTGCTACGGCGCAGGTGCCGGAGCGCCGCCTCCAGGCTGCGCAGATGTGTCTCGATCATGACTTCGGCTCCCGGTTCGCGAGCGCGGGACGTCGTCCGGCGGCCCGCGTGTAGGCGTTCTCGGTCTCGGCGGCGACGCGCTCCCACGAGTAGTGGGAGCGAGCCCGCTCCGCGCCCGCCCTTCCCATGGCGTCGCGCAGGCGGGGCCGGTCCAGGACCTGGTGGAGCGCCGCGGTGAGCGCTCCGGGGTCGCGGGGCGGCACGAGCAGGCCGGTGACACCGTCCACGATCGTGTCCAGGTGACCGCCCACCGCGGAGGCGATCATCGGGCGCCCGCACGCCATGGTCTCGACCGGGACCATGCCGAACGGCTCGTACCAGGGGACGCTGACGACGACGTCCGCCGAGCGCATGAGCGCGGGTACCTCCTCATGGGCGACGCCGCCGAGGAAGGCCACCCGGTCCGCGACCCCGTGCCCCGCCGCGGCGGCCAGGCGTTCGGAGAGGTCGGGATCGTCCTGCGGCGACGCGCCTGGAGCGCCGCCGACGACGAGCAGCTCCGCTTCGGGAAGCGAGGCCAGCGCCTCCAGAACGGTGTCCAGGCCCTTGCGGCGCACCAGCCTGCCGACGGCCAGCACCCGCGGCCTGGGGGTCCTCGGCGCGATCCGGCCTTCGGGCCGGAACAACCGCAGGTCGACCCCGCACGGCACGACCGAGACGCGATCCGGCCGCGCCCCGTAGGTGCCGAGCTCCCTGACCTCATCGGTGCACGTCGCGACGATCCTCTGCGCGGCGCGGGCGACCCGCGGCTCCAGGACGCGCCTTTCCCCGGGGCTGGCGTCGGCGCTGCCCTGGTGCCGCCGCTTGACGCTGCCCAGGGCGTGGAAGGTCTGGACGACCGGCACGCCGAGATCGGAGGCCGCGGTCAGGGCGGCCCAGCCGCTCATCCAGAAATGCGCGTGCGCGACGTCCGGTGCCTCCATCCGCCAGCTGCGCTCCAGCGCGGCGGCGAACTCCGGCATGAACGGCAGCAGCGCGTCCTTGGGCACGGGAGACGCCGGCCCCGCGTCCACATGCTCGACGACGACGCCCGAGCGCAGCGGTACCCGGGTGGGGAGAGCCGCGTCGTCGCGGCGGGTGAAGACGGTCACCTCGTGGCCGCGACCGGCGAGGGCCGTGGCCAGGGCGGCCACATGCACGTTCTGCCCGCCCGCGTCGGCCCCTCCCAGCACGGCGAGGGGACTCGCGTGTTCGGAGATCATGTGGATGATCAAGATTCCTCCCCGACCGACCGAAACACCATTCTTCGGAGTAGGTATCGGATCGCCAATATGCACAAAAATGATTTCCCTAGCAAATCAGACAAACCACAGAAAAACATAAGCTGTATCGTGAAATTGCCTGCCGTATGCACCGAGGAAAAGATCGCCACCCTCCTCCGGTACCGTCACCGGCGGCCCGGACGGCGCGTCGCGGTGAAAAGCGGCGGCGCTCCCGAGATGGGGAAGACATTGGTGAGATATGGCGCACACCCGACGCGCTCAAGGTGAGGGGGATGCCTCATCCGGGGAGGCGAGAACAGAGCGTCACAGAGCCAGACCTACCGCGGCAACGGCCTCCTCGACGGCGCCCGGGCCCTGGTCACGGGCGGCGGGGAGATCCGCCTCGGCTGACCTTTGGACGGGCGCCCTATATATAGGTCGTGTCGTAAGGACGGCCCCTCGGGTCAGATGGGGAAGTAGACGGGTGTGCCGGGCTTGTAGAGATCGTTGAGGACGAGCCAGAGGTAGCGGGCGGCGTTGCGCAGGTATTCGTCGTCGGACAGGGCGGCGCGGATGATCGCGGGCAGGGCGGGCTTGGCGGCGTCGCCGAGGTAGGTCAGGGCGTTGAGGGCCTGGAGCCGCACCCTGGCGTCGGGATGGTCGTCGAGGGTATCGGTGAGGAACGGCACCGCGTCCGCGGTGCGGCCCAGGCGAGCCAGCGC
>JAFACJ010000472.1 GCA_023425615.1 Actinomycetes bacterium | reverse complement strand
GCGCAGCGGCCGGAGCGACAATCGCACCCATCCGGCGGCGGCGGCGCCCGCGGCGGCCAGGACCAGCGCGAACAGCACGGCCTCGACCAGCAGGAGCCGGTGGGTGGCGGCCTCGGCCTGCTCCAGGGGCAGCCCGGTGACGAGGATGTCGCCGTCGTCGCCGCGGGTCGCCAGCAGCCGGTACTCGCCGAGCGCCGACAGCCGGACGGTCTCCGGACGCCCGGGGGAGAGGGAGCCGAGCGCGGCGACGTCGGCGGCGCTGAGCCGCGCCCGGTCGTGGGAGCGGCCCCGCACGACGGCGCGGTCGGTGACACGGCCGTCCAGGAGGCGGGCGCCGAAGGTGTTCTCGGCCTGGCCGCGGGTGTCGACGAGATCATCGTGATCAGGCCGCTCGCCGCCGTGCTCCAGGCTGGCGGGGAACCGGCCGCCGGCGGACGTGAGCTGCTGGTCGATCCGGTCGACGAGGAAGGACTTCAGCTCCACGCGCGAGACGACGCCGACGACGAGCCAGCCCGCGGCCAGCAGGACCACGAGGCCGGCGGTGAGCCGTGTCCACAGGGACCTCATGCGCCCGCCGGTCGCAGCACGTAGCCGACGCCGCGGACCGTGTGGATCATCGGGGCGCGGCCGGCGTCGATCTTCTTGCGCAGATAGCTGATGTACAGCTCGACCACGTGCGCCTGCCCGCCGAAGTCATAGCTCCAGACATGGTCGAGGATCTGCGCCTTGCTGAGCACCCGGCGCGGATGGCGCATGAGGAACCGCAGCAGCTCGAACTCCGTCGGCGTCAGGTCGATCGGGTCGCCGTCGCGGAAGACCTCGCGCGCGTCCTCGTCCAGCTCCAGCCCGTCGACCCTCAGCCGCCCCGGGCGGTCGGCGCGGCGGGCGATCCCGGCCCGCCGGACCAGGCCGTTCAGCCGGGCGAGGACCTCCTCCAGGCTGAACGGCTTGGTGACGTAGTCGTCGCCGCCCACGGTGATCCCCACGACGCGGTCCTCGACGGCGTCACGCGCGGTGAGGAACAGCACGCACACCTCGGGCAGGAGGTCGCGCAGCGCGCGCAGGACGGTGAACCCGTCGCGGTCGGGCAGCATGACGTCGAGGACGACGGCGTCGGGCACGAACTCCCGGGCGCGCTCCAGCGCGGCGGCGCCGGTGCCCGCGGTGGCGACCGACCAGCCCTCCGCCTGGAGCATCCGCGACAGGACATCGGTGATGTCCGGTTCGTCGTCGACGACCAGCACCCGTACCGGTGTGCCGTCGGCACGTCGTGGACCTTCGCTCGTCATGTCCGCAGTCTGCTCTCCGAACCTCTGAGTTCCCTCTGAGATCGCTCTGGGCCCGGGTGCTCAGAGGGAAATCAGAGGGTCGTGGGCGAATGTGGGCGAAACGCGAGGAAGGACTGCCGTTGACCATCATGCACTCGCCGCCCGCGACGCGGTTGCGCTCCCCCTCCTGGGCACCGCCCCTGGCGTTCTCCGCCGGAGCCGCCGCCGTGCTCGCCCTGTGGTGGCGGTCAACCCCGGACGTCGTCGGCCTCGCGGGCCTGCTCACCGAGGCGGGCCGGATCACCGGGCTGCTCGCCGGGTACGGCTGCGCCGTCCTCGTGGCGCTGATGGCGAGGATACCCGCACTGGAACGGGGGGCCGGCACCGACCGGCTGGCCCGCTGGCACGCCATGACCGGGCGCTACACCGTCCTCCTCACCTGCGCGCACACCCTGCTGATCATCCTCGGGTACGGCGTCACCTCCCATACCGACCCGGTGCGCGAGACCGTCGTGATCGTGTTCGACTACCCCGAGATGCTCAAGGGGACGCTCGGGTTCGCCCTGCTCGTGGGGGTGGGGATCACCTCGGCGCGGGCGCTGCGGCGCCACCTGCCCTACGAGGTGTGGCATCTGATCCACCTCGGCGCCTATCTCGCGCTGTTCCTCGCCTTCTCCCACCAGCTCGCCCTCGGCGCCCAGTTCGTCGCCGACCCGTACGCGCGTCTCGCCTGGTACTGCCTCTACCTCGGCGCGGCGGCCCTGGTCGCCTGGTACCGGGTGATCGCGCCCGTCCGGCAGGCGCTGCGCCACCGTATGCGGGTCGCGGCGGTCGTCGCCGAGGCACCCGGCGTCCTGTCGCTCCACATCACCGGACGCCACCTGGACGAACTGGGCGCCGAGCCCGGCCAGTTCTTCCGGTGGCGGTTCGCCGCGCCCGGCCTGTGGTGGGCGGCCAACCCCTACTCCCTGTCGGCGCCCGCCCGCCCCGACGCGGTGCGGATCACCGTCAAGGCGGTCGGCGACCACAGCCGCGCCCTCGCCAGGCTCGCCCCGGGGACCCGGGTGTGGGCCGAGGGACCGTCGGGCGCGCTCACCGCGTCGCGGGGACGCGGCGAGCGCTCCCTGCTCCTGGCGGGCGGCGTCGGCATCACCCCGCTGCGCGCCCTGTTCGAGACACTCCCCGGCGACGTGACCCTCCTCTACCTGGCGCGCAGCCCCGCCGATCTGGCGTTCCGCGACGAACTCGACGCCATCGCGGCCAGACGGCAGGGGACCGTCCACTACTTCACCGACGGCCCGGCAGGGCCCGGCCTGCCGCTCACGGCGCAGGCGCTGACGCGGCTCGTCCCCGACCTGCGCGACCGCGACGTCTACCTGTGCGGCCCGCCCGGCATGATGTCCGCCGCCCGCGCCGCCCTGCGCTCGGCAGGTGTGCCACGCCGCCGCGTCCACCACGAATCCTTCGACCTCTGATCCGGGAGCCACCGTGCGCCGTCCGCTCGCCGCCACCGCGACCACCGTCGCCGGCATCGCCCTGCTGCTGTCCCTCAAACCCCACCATTCGCCCCTCGTCACCTCCACGGCCGGCGACGGATCCCCGGCTCCTTCCACGGCTCCCTCCACGGCCCCCGGCACGGCCGGACCCGCGAAGGCCAACGGCACGTTCACCGGCTCTCCCGTCGAGACCCGCTTCGGGCCCGTCCAGGTGCAGATCACCGTGAAGAACGGAGCGCTGACCGGCGTCACCGTCCTGCAGGTCCCCCAGGATCACGGACGCGACCGCGAGATCGCCGCCTTCTCCGTCCCCATCCTCACCCGCGAGGCGCTCGCCGCCGGAAACGCCGAGATCGACACGGTGTCCGGCGCGACCTACACCAGCGAGGGCTACATCGGCTCACTCCAGAGCGCCCTGGACGCCGCCGGTGTCTGACGGACTCCGCCACGTCGAGCACGTCATGGGGACCGTGTTCTCCTTCGACATCCGCACCCCGGCCACCCCGGCCATCCGCGCGGCGCTCGCCGACGCCGTCGCCTTCCTCCACCGGGCAGACGCCCTCTTCTCCCCCTACCGCCACGACAGCCAGATCAGCGGGCTCGACCGCGGCGACCTCGCCGCGGAGGACTGCGCGCCCGAGGTCACCGAGATCCTCGAACTCGGCGCGCGCCTCACCGCCGAGACCGGCGGCTACTTCAGCGTCACCGCGACCGGCCGCCTGGATCCCAGCGCCCTCGTCAAAGGCTGGGCCATCGAACGCGCCTCCACCCTGCTGTTCGACGCCGGAGCCGTCGACCACTGCGTCAACGGCGGCGGCGACGTCCAGACCCGCGGCCGCCCGGCCCCCGGCCGCCCCTGGCGCATCGGCGTCACCGACCCCGCCGACCGGACCCGCATCCTCGGCACCATCGAAGGTTCCGATCTCGCCGTCGCCACCTCCGGCACCGGCGAACGCGGCCTCCACATCCACGATCCCCACACCCGGGAACCCGCGCGAACCCTGCGCAGCCTCACTCTCGCCGGCCGCCACCTCACCACCGTCGACGCCCTGTCCACCGCCCTGTTCGCGATGGGCGACCGGGCACGCCCCTGGCTCAGCACCCGCCCCGCCCTGCGCGTCCTCGCCGTCACCGCACAGGGCGACGCCTGGACCACCTGACCCCGGCCACGACGCGGCCCTCGCACACGAGCACTAGTGCGGGGTGAGGCGGAAGATGCGCAGTTCCCGGTCGACGCGATCCTGGTAGCGGTTGTAGACGGGCCAGACCTCGTTGAGGCGTGCCCACACCCGGGCGCGTTCCTCGCCTTCCAGCAGGGTGCCGATGACCTGGTACGCGCGTTTGCGGTACTCGACGCGTGCTTCGGGGGTCTTCAGCAGGTTGCCGGTCCACGCGGGGTGCTTCTCGCGGCCGAAGTTGCTGCCGACGACGATCCAGGTTCCGCCCTCCTCGGGCATGCACAGCAGGGGCGACACGCGCTCCTGGCCGCTGCGGGCGCCGATCGTCGTCAGGTACAGGCTCGGCACCAGGGACTGGGCGAGCATGACCCGCCCCCCGGTCAGCCGGTGCAGCGCCCGGTCCAGGCCCGGCACCACCTTGGGGCCGACCTTGCTGAACCATCCGGCACCGGAGACCTTCTGGAAGACCGGCCCGAACAGACGCTGGACCGGGCTGGGAGCGGACATGGATCCTCCTGTGGCGCCGGAGACGACGAAAACAACCTAGCGCTTGGTTGTAATCCGCGCCAGCACCGGCCGGCGCCCGCGGAGACGGTACGGGTGCCCGAGGCCCGTTCCCGCGGCGGTTACAGGACGACGGACAGGTGGGAGCCGGTGCGGGACTTGTGGAGGCGGAGCTGGGTGGGGATGCGGGTGCGGAGTTCGGCGACATGGCTGACGACGCCTACGGCGCGGCCCCCGTCGCGCAGGGAGTCGAGGACCGTCATGACCTCATCGAGGGTGTCCTCGTCCAGGGTGCCGAAGCCCTCGTCGACGAAGAGGGTGGCGATCTCGGCGCCGCCCGCCTCGGCGGTGACGACGTCGGCGAGGCCGAGGGCGAGGCTGAGGGAGGTGATGAAGGACTCGCCGCCCGACAGGGTGGCGGGGTCGCGCTCCTGGCCGGTCCAGCCGTCGACGACGCGCAGGCCGAGGCCGCCGCTGGCGCGCTTGGTGTCGCCGGCGGACTTGTCGATGGTGTGCCTCAGCAGGTAGCGGCCCGCGGACATGGTGGCGAGGCGTTCGTTGGCGGCGGCCACGACCTGTTCGAGCCGCGCGGCCAGGACATAGGCCGACAGGCGCATGTGGAGGGTGTTGGGCGGCTGGCCGTTGACGAGGCCGGCGAGCCGGGCGGTGCGCTGGTAGGCGCGGGCGGCCGGCCGCCAGGCGCGCAGGCGGGTGCGGAGCTCAGCGTGCAGTTCCGTCAGGCGGGCGTGGCGC
>JAFACJ010000433.1 GCA_023425615.1 Actinomycetes bacterium | reverse complement strand
AGGATGACCAGGGCGATGAGATGCGTCACCACGACCACGGCGAGCAGGCCGAAGAAGATGATCTTCGCGGGGCCGTGCTCGAAGGTGTCACCCTCTTCGAGGGGCTTGCGGGCCAGCTGGCGCGCCCGCATCTCCTCCTCGAAGGACAGCCGGTGGAATCTCATATCTGCGGGGGCACCGCGTAGACCACGTCGGCCATGATCCGGACGTACAGCGCGAAGACACCGCCGACGGCGACGATGGCGACGCCGGCCCAGAACATCGGCCAGACGCCCAGCGGCAGGCCCAGCGCGCCGACGACGAAGCCGATGAAGATGATGGCGACCGCGACCCAGGACTTGAGAAGACCCGCGTGCGACCCGCCGCCGCTGCCAGACATGTGTGCGCCTTTCGCCAATGGTGATGCAACGGACACAGTGTACCGGCGGGTCGGCCAAGCCCCGTGGCACCCCGGGTAGATCTTGACCCCGGAAGCCCGCGGCGACTGTAATCGGCGGATGCGCACGAGAGTCGAGGGCGACGGCGTCGAGATCGCGGTCCAGGTCCAGGGGGACCCGGACGGTCCGACCGCCGTCCTGCTGCACGGGTATCCCGACACCCGCCGGGTGTGGGACGGGGTCGTCGAGCGGCTGGCCCCGCGGTTTCGCGTCGTCACCTACGACGTGCGGGGAGCGGGGGAGTCGGGGCGTCCGCGCGAGCGCGGCGCCTACCGGTTCGCCGCCCTGATGAACGACCTGCGCGCCGTCCTCGACGAGGTCTCACCGGGCCGCCCGGTGCATCTGGCCGGGCACGATTGGGGTTCGATCCAGGGCTGGGAGGCGGTGACGACGATGCCGGAGCGGTTCGTCTCCTACACCTCGATCTCCGGCCCCTGCCTCGACCACGTGGGCCGCTGGAACCGCGGCGCCGGCCTGCCGGCGCGGCTCGCCCAGCTGGTCCGCTC
This sequence comes from Actinomycetes bacterium, assembly GCA_023425615.1. Classification (GTDB taxonomy): domain Bacteria; phylum Actinomycetota; class Actinomycetes; order Streptosporangiales; family Streptosporangiaceae; genus Actinocorallia. Next base: position 4,542 of record JAFACJ010000433.1, on the reverse strand, counting down.
CTGGTACATCGGGTTCTTCCAGCTCCCCCTGCTGCCGGAGCTGACCTGGCGTTCGGGCCTGGGCCTGCGGGTCCTGGCCGGCACCGACAGGCTGCCGGGCACCGGGCACTTCGCGCCGACCGTGGCCGAGGACGGGGCGGCGGGCGTCGCCCTCTACCGCGCCAACATGCCCTCCCGGCTGCTGCGGCCGCGCGAGCGCACCACGGAGGTGCCCGTCCAGGTGGTCATCCCCGTGGACGACCCGTTCGTGACCGCGCGGCTGGCGGAGTCGGCGCTGCCGTACGCGCGCGACCTGCGGTTCGCCAGGCTGCGGGCACGGCACTGGGCCCCGGTCACCCACCCGGACGAGATCGCCGCCCTGGTCGCCGAGCACATCGACCGCAACTGACGACGGCCGCCCGGAACCGTGTAGGGATGGACGTATGACGCAGGACGCAGAGCACGACGAGTACGCCGAGTACGCCTACCCCGAGGGACGTCCCTGGCTGCGCGCCAACATGATCGCGAGCATCGACGGGGCCGCCGCCCATGACGGGCTGAGCGGCGGCCTGGCCAACGAGGCGGACAAGCGGCTGTTCCACCGGCTGCGGGAGCTGTCGGACGTGGTGCTGGTCGGCGCGGGGACGGTGCGGTCGGAGGGGTACGGGCCCGCGGTGGTGCCGCTGGCGATCGTGTCGCGCACCCTGGGCTTCGACTACTCCTCCCCGCTGTTCCAGGGCGAGGTCCTGCTGATCACCACCGCCAAGGCGCCGGGGCTGGAGGAGGCGCGCGAGCACGCCGAGGTGATCGTCGCAGGCGACCACTCGGTCGACCACCGGACGGCGCTGGCCGAACTGCACGCGCGCGGCCTGACCAGGGTGCTGTGCGAGGGCGGCCCCCTGCTGCTGGGCGAGCTGGTGGCGGCCGACCTGCTGGACGAGCTGTGCCTGACGGTCAGCCCGATGCTGCTGGGCGGCGGCACGATGCGGATCCTCAACGGCCCGGCGGTGGCCAGGGAACTGGTACTGGCCGGCGTGAGGCAGGATGGAGACCATCTCTTTCTGAGGTACCGCCGACGCTGAGAGGAGCGGTCGTGGACTTCCTGGAGCCCGCCAGCCTGGTCGAGCTGGTGACGGGCCGGCTCCGGGAGGAGATCCTCAGCGGCGCGCTGGCACCCGGCGACCGGCTGATCGAGGAGCAGCTCACCGCCAGGTTCGGGATCAGCCGCGCCCCGCTGCGCGAGGCGCTGCGCCTGCTGGGGCAGCAGGGCCTGGTGGAGCATCTGCCGCGCCGCGGGGTGCGGGTCGCCGAGCTGTCTGCCCGCGACGTGGACGAGCTGTTCGGGCTGCGCGACGTCCTGGAGCGGCACGCCGTCGGCAGCGCGCTTCCCGGTCCCGTCGCGCTCGCCGATCTGGCGGCGGCGCTGGAGGACATGGACAGGGCCGCGGCCGCGGGCGACGCGCTCACCGAGAGCGAGGCGCACCGCGGCTTCCATCTGGCGCTCGTCGCGCTGGCCGGGCAGCGCCAGCTCCTGCTGGCCTACGAGCCGGTGATCCTCAAGCTCCAGCTCTACATGGCCGCCAACCTGCGGCGCGAGGCCGAGCTGCGCGCCCCGGAGGAGGGCGTGGCGCGGCACCGCAGGCTGTACGAGGCGATCGCCTCGGGCGATCAGGAGACGGCGCTGGCGGCGCTGGCGTCGCACGGCGCCCGTACGTACATCGGCTGAGGGCCGCCTGTTACAGGGGCTTAACCGGCAGGGGCCGTCCCCGACATAAAACTGTCGACAATCGACGGTTAGTGAGAGTCGGGGGAGAGACGGAGTCGCCCATGACCGGACTTTCCGTCGAAGCCGCGCCCTACCCGTTCGGTTTCGACATCGCCACCACCGCGCTGCTGCTCATCGACATGCAACGCGATTTCGTCGAGCCGGGAGGCTTCGGCGAGACGCTGGGCAACGACGTGAGCATGCTGCGCCGGGTCATCCCGCCGCTGCAAGAGGTGCTCGCCGCCGCGCGCGCCGCCGGGATGCTCGTGATCCATACGAGGGAGGGGCATCTGCCCGACCTGTCGGACTGCCCGCCGGCCAAGCTGAGCCGGGGAGAGCCGAGCCTGCGGATCGGGGACCCCGGGCCCAAGGGGCGCATCCTCATCAGGGGCGAATACGGGCACGACATCATCGACGAACTGCGCCCGGCCGAGGGCGAGACCGTCATCGACAAACCGGGCAAGGGCTCGTTCTACGCCACCGGCCTGCAGGACCTGCTGGTCGAGAAGGGCATCACGAGCCTTGTCGTGACGGGTGTGACGACCGAGGTGTGCGTGCACACCACGGTCCGCGAGGCCAACGACCGTGGCTATGAGTGCCTGGTCCTGTCCGACTGCGTGGGCTCCTACTTCGAGGAGTTCCAGCAGGCAGGACTCGCAATGATCTCGGCGCAGGGCGGCATCTTCGGCTGGACCGCCTCCGCCAAGGAATTCCTGGAGGCCCTCCCATGACCGCCGAAACCACCAGCCCCCCGCCGTCCGAGCCCGCCGCGCCCGCCTTCAAGCTGCCCTTCTGGGTGGGCGGCGACACCAACGCCTTCTTCGGCCTCGGCTTCAACGTCATGGTTAACGTGCTGACGCTGGCCGGACTGTGCCTGGGCGTCATCAACATCCCCGGAAGCGACGTCTACGGCGTCATCCTCCCGGCGCTGGGCATCCAGCTCCTCATCGGGAACGTCTACTACACCTACCTGGCCCGCCGCCTGGCGGCCAGGGAGGGCCGCGCGGACGTCTGCGCGATGCCCTACGGGCCGTCCGTGCCGCACATGTTCATCGTCGTCTTCGTCATCATGCTGCCGACGTACCTGGCGACGAAGGACCCCATCAAGGCGTGGGCGGCCGGTCTGGCGTGGTCGTTCATCATCGGCCTCATCGTCCTGCTGGGCGCCTTCGTGGGCCCCTACATCCGCAAGTACACGCCGCAGGCGGCGATGCTGGGCACCCTGGCGGGCATCTCCGTCGCGTTCATCTCCATGCGGCCCGCCGGGCAGATGTGGGAGGCGGCCTGGATCGCCCTGCCGGTGATGGTGATCCTGCTCATCGGCTTCTTCACCGACCTGAAGCTGCCGTTCGGGCTGCCCGTCGGCCTCGTCGCCCTGCTGGTGGGCACCGCGATCGGCTGGGCGGGCGGCTACATGGAGCCCGCCGACGTCTCGGCCGCCGCCAAGGACATCGGCGTCGGCCTGCCGACCCTCCAGCTCGACATGCTCATCGACGGGCTGAAGGAGGTGTCGCCGCTGCTGGCGACCGCGATCCCGCTGGGCATCTACAACTTCACCGAGGGCATGACCAACGTGGAGAGCGCGGCCGTCGCCGGCGACGAGTACAACCTGCGCGCGATCCTGCTGGCCGACGGCACCGGCGCGGTCGTCGGCGCCGCCCTCGGCTCGCCGTTCCCGCCGGCCGTCTACATCGGGCACCCCGGCTGGAAGGCGGCGGGCGGCCGTACCGCCTACTCGATGGCCACCGGCGTCGTCATCGCGCTGTTCTGCTTCCTCGGGTTCTTCTCCCTGCTGAACGCGCTGCTGCCGACCCCGGCGATCGTGCCGATCCTGCTCTACATCGGCCTGCTCATCGGCGCCCAGGCGTTCCAGGAGGTGCCCAAGGCGCACGCCGCCGCGGTGGTACTGGCGCTGCTGCCCAACATCGCCTCCTGGGCGGTGGGCCAGATGGACAACGTGCTGAGCGCGGCGGGGACGAGCGCGGCCGAAGTGGGGGACGAGGCCCTGGCCGGGGCGGGCGTCGTCTACCACGGGCTGAAGACCTTCGGCGGCGGCGCGATCCTGGCGGGCATGCTGCTCGGCGCGATCGCCGCGTTCGTCATCGACCGGAAGTTCCTGTGGGCGGCGGGATACGCGGGGGTCGGCGCGATCCTGTCCTTCATCGGCCTCGTGCACGGCGAGAAGGTCGCCTGGAACGCCGCGGGGCAGGTCTCGCTGGGCTACCTGTTCGCCGGACTGGTGCTGGTCGGGTTCGGTCTGCGGGAGCACCTCCTGGCCAAGCGGGCGGAGGCGCCCGAGTCCGTCGCCTCGCCCGGGCCGGTGGAGGAGGCCGCTGCTGACACGGAAGTAACGGTGGCGAAATGAGCAGCGCTTACGGTCCTGTCGTGGCACAGCCTTACGACTGGCCCTACGACGGGACGTTCACGCCCGAGAAGACCGCGTTGATCTGCATCGACTGGCAGGTGGACTTCTGCGGCAAAGGCGGGTACGTCGACGCCATGGGCTATGACCTCGAGCTGACCCGTGCGGGCCTGGAGCCCACCGCCCGGGTGCTGGAGGCGCTGCGCCCGCTGGGGTTCACGGTCGTGCACACCCGCGAGGGGCACAGGACCGACCTGTCGGACTGCCCGCCGAACAAGCTCTGGCGGTCCCGCGGCATCGGCGCGGGCATCGGCGACGAGGGCCCGCAGGGCCGGATCCTGGTCCGCGGCGAGCCCGGCTGGGAGATCGTGCCCGAGGTCGCGCCGCTGCCCGGCGAGCTGGTCATCGACAAGCCGGGCAAGGGCTCGTTCTACGC
>JAFACJ010000424.1 GCA_023425615.1 Actinomycetes bacterium | reverse complement strand
GGTCTGCACGGCGCGCACGTGCGCAGCGATCGCGCCGGCGCGGCGGTCGAACGTCGGATCGTCCCCGATCTGGCGATCGGCCGTGGCGACGTAGCGGACGGCCTTGTCCCACTGCCTGCGCAGGATGGCTGCGGGGGAGGCCGTGCCGTGGCGCGGGCGAGCCTCCCGGTAGTGGTCCGCCCCGGTCGCGACCTTGTGCGTGCGGACGTACTCGAGGCCGGGTGCGGTGGCCACGAGCGCGGCGACGTCGGCGTGCCGCCAGCGGGCGGCCGCCGCGCCGACCAGGACGCGCCACAGGACGGCGGAGGCGTCTCCGGAGGCCGCGTCCTCGCGCAGCGCGGCTGCGCTGACGGCGGGCAGCTCGCGTCGCGGGCCGGGCAGGTAGAGGCGGGCGTGCTCGTCGATCGGCAGGGGAGTGCGCGGGTCGACGTCGTGCGCGGGTTCGGCGTCGTCGACGAGCTGCGCCAGGCGCTCGACGAGCGCGCGGACCTGCGCCACGGTGCCCGTGGGCGTCGTGAGCGCGCTCAGGTCACCGGTCAGGACGGTGGAGCGCCCCCCGGCGCGGTGCGGTGCGCCTGGCGGCCGCACGCAGCCCGTCGCGGGGTTGCTCAGGGGGGACAGGTCGAGGGTGGGGCAGACGTGGCGCGCCAGGCGCGCGAGGGTGGCCACCGTCTCGGCGTCGACGCTCTCCGCCAAGGCGGTCCACACGTGCCGGCCGCCGGCGGGGCCGGACTGGCAGACGACGGCCGACAGGCCGACGTCGTGCAGCAGCGCGGTCAGCGTCCCGGCGTCGCGCTCGGCGGCTGCCGCGGTGCCGGCGGTCTTGGCGTCGAGGTCGAAGCACAGCAGGCGGAACCGGTGATCGGAGCCGGCGAGGTAGACCGCCCACGGGCGGTCGGGCTCGCCGGCCGCGACGCGCCGGTGCCCGGTGTAGGTGTTCATCGCCTGGCCGTAGGCGTCGACCGCGGCCACGCGGACAGTCGGGCGCGGACTCAGCGCGCGCGTGAGCGCCCACGACACGCCGAACGGCGCGCCGTGCGTTACCGGTGCCGGAACCCTTACGATGGGCTCGCTCCTTCTGGTAGAGGACACAACGAAGCCCCGGCTGCCAACCGGAACTTCTGTACATCGCTTGATCTGGGCCAGGTCGCCAAACTCAGCCAGATCAGGCACTCAGCTTCCGAACCCCCGCCCGGCCAAGGGCGGGGGTTCGATGCGTTCTACGGGCTCTCGATGGGCAGCTCCTCGTCGCGGGGGTGTTCGGCATCCCAGCCGACCGGCTTGCCGTGAGCGTCGACCTCGACACGATCGATGAGCCACTGGATGAGGCCCGACCGGGAGGTTCCTGCGGCGTCGACGAGGCTGTTCAGCCGCTCGTCGGCGCTCGCCTCGATCAGAAGGCTGATCCGGCGAGGCGCGACGAGCGAGCCGCGCGGTCGTCCACGTGTACTCACGCGGCAACCCTAGGGTGTGCATGCATCACGGGGCAGGCCAACACGCCGCGCTCGTTACGCGAATTTGACGAGGACTGCGACGTCTCCTAGCAGCAGCGTCGTGCCGTCGTGCACGACGTAGGGGGTGCCTGGGGTCAGCCGCGTGGGCGGCTTGGTCTGGGCCTCGGTGCCGTTGCCGGAGTGCTGGTCGGTGACGACGATGCGGCCGGCGTCGTCGACGTCGATCAGCACGTGCGTGCGCGACAGCAGGCGCTCGGGGCTGGCGACCTGGATGGGTCGGCGGCCGCCGATGGGCTCGGGGTTGCGGCCGAGAGCGACGCCCTCGGTGACCTCGACGTCGGGCTGGGTGCTGAACTTCAGGCGCAGCGCCCTCCGGGCCGGCGTCGACGTCGGCGGCTCGTCGTCGAGCGCGTCAACGGTCCGGGCGGCGTCGGGCACGACGGCGTGGACGTCGACGGGGTTGGCCTCGACGCGGTGCGGCTCGTCGATGCCGCACTGCACGCACGCGGCCGCGGTGACGGGTTGGAGCCGCCGGCACGCGCGGCAGCGGCCCTCGTGGGGGGCGAGGCCGTCAGCCGGCGCGATGGTGCCGGCGTCGTCGACGAGCTGCACGATGCCCTCGGCGCGTACGGCCAGCGCCCATGTCGCCGCACCGTCGGTGACGGTCAGTCGGACCGGACGGCGCAGGCGGCGGGCGAGCGTGGCGCAGCGGGCGATCATGCCAGTGCGCAGCTCGTCGACGGACTCGGCCGCACAAGGGCGCCCGGTGCCGTTGACGGTGATCGTGCCCGTGCCGTCGGGCCGCACGGTCGCGCTGACCCGCGGCCAGGCAGCGACCCTCTCGCGCTTGCGCACGGCCGCGAGGCGGGTCGTGGCGCTCCCCCTGCCGGTGCTCATGGGTGTCTCCTCACTTGCCGAGCTGGATACCGACCGCCGCCATAAAGGGCACCGGGTCGGTCGGGGAGCCGTTGACGCTCACCCCGAAGTGCAGGTGGCAGGCGGTCGACTTGCCGGAGGACCCGACCCTGCCGATCTGCTGCCCGGCGGTCACCGGGTCGCCCTCCTTTACGAGGATCCCGGAGGCGTACATGTGCAGGTAGGAGGTCTGCACACCGCCACCGTGGTCGACCTTGATGGTCCCGTTGCCCTGACCGTCGAAGCCGGTGAAGGTCACTACCCCGGCCTGCGCAGCCCAGATCGGGCCCTCGCAGCCGCCGGCATTGAGGTCGGTACCGGCGTGCAGTCGCCGCACCTTGTCGACAGGGTGGATGCGGTCACCGTAGGGGCTCGTGATCGGGCCAGCGCCGGGCGCGGCCCAGCCGCTGGCGCTGACCTCACCCGGGAGCGTGCTGCACCCAGGCCCGCCGGCGTTCAGGCCGGTGTCGACGCCGGCCAGGCCCTCGACGACCTGCACCGCCGGGTCCCAGTACTTCACGTAGTGGTACGGGTCGGCGTTGCGCTGGGTGCGGTGGGCGACGATCGTCGGTTCGAGGGCGTCGCGGCCCTCGATCTTCATCATCGCCGTGAAGAAGTTCGTGGCGCTGATGAACGGGTCCATGCGGTCCTCGTAGGACCCCCACGCGCCGTTGGCGCGCTGCTGGAACAGCCCGCGCGAGTCGGGCCCGGCGGCGTCGCCGTGGTCGACCACGCGCAGCGAGGACTCGCCCATCGCCGTCATGACGCCGATGGTCTGGTCCCGGGCGGACAGCTCGAGCGCCTTGCCGGCCTCGATCACGTACGCCGCGTTCACCAGCTGCTCGTGCCCGTAACCGGCGATGGTGGTGTTGGGGACCTGGCCGGGGTCGATCGTGACCGACGCGCCGCCGTTGGCGCTGCAGGTCGCGTCGGCGTCGCTGCCGCCGAGCAGCACGATGCTGAACACGGTGCCGAGCACGAGTGCCGGCACGGCGATGAGCCCGACAAGCGCCCCCTGCTTGTGCTCCGACATCGGCTAGTTGACCCCCTCGGGCGGGGTGAAGCGGCTGGCCAGCCACGGGGCGGCCGCGTCGGTGCGGGTCAGCACGAGCGTGTACGCGCCGACGTCGGTCGGGACCTCGACGCTGGCGACGTAGGCGCTCGTCTCGTCGACGACGCGGGCCGGGCCGGTGACGGTCGTGGCCGGCACGTTCGCCGGGTCGACGTAGGCGTAGTCCTGGTGCGCCTGCTGCGTGAGCAGCGGGGAGAGCTCGGCCCACCAAGTCGTGTAGTCGAGCGAGGGGCGCGCGAACGCGGCCATCGCGGTCCGTGCGGCCTCAGTGACGTCGGCGCGCGACTGCTCGTCCCAGGTCGGCACTGGCTGTGCGGTGATCGTCTCGCCGGTGTCCTCGTCGATCGCACCGTCCGGCGCGGGCGTGAACTGGTCGAGGTCCAGCGGCGTCGGCGTCGACGTCGACGTGGACGGGGGAGTGGTGGCGGCCGGGCTCTCGCCCTGTCCCGAGCATGCGGACAGGGCGAGAGCTAGCACCGTGGCGACGCCTGCCCCTATCGCCAATCGCTGCACGTCAGGCCCCTTCCTCGCCCTCGTCCGGCTCGTCCGTGCGTCGCGTCGGGTTCCGGTTGAACCCGCGGCGCATCTCGTCCTTGAGACCGTCCCGGAGGACTACCCAGACGGTTCCGACCTTGTAGCCCGGGATGGTCCCGTCGCGGAGCCAGTTGTAGACGCTCTGCTTCGTGAGACCGAGCAGTTCGGCCACCTCAGCCACTTCCAGCGTGGGTTTCCGGCCCTCGAACAGCGCATCCAGAGGGTCGGTCACCAGACGCACCGGCTCAGGGGTCCCCAGCACGTGACCAACCTACTGCGGATTGGCTGTGTTGGAAAGAACCGGTCACCAGACACATCTATCACCCTCTCTTGTTCAAACCCAACAGGGTTGGCAGGGTCACGCTCCTGCGCTAGAATCGTACAAACCGGACTGCACGAACCATTATGGATGGGGGACGTCGTGCCAGACGACATCAACCCGTGGCTGTCTCGGCCCGTGACGCCAAGGCCGAGTGCACCTCTCTACACCGACGCACCCACGGAGCGGCTGACCGGTCCACTCACGCCGCAGCGAGGCGTGCCGGTACCCGATCGCGGCGACCAGCTGCCGACCCACTCGCGGCCCCACCGGGCCGACCTGTGGTGGCTGGGCGCGCACGGCGGCGCGGGGGAATCTTCCTTGGCCGCACTGGTCCCCGAGTGGCCAGCCGCCGGTCACGGCTGGCCGCAGACCCCGGGTGTCAAGCCCGCGAGGGTCATCGTCACCGCCCGCTCGAACATGCGAGGCCTGCGGGCCGCGCAGGTCGCGGCCACGCAGTGGGCCTCCGGCCTCGTGCCGCACGCGCAGGTCCTCGGCCTCGTGATCGTCGCGGACGCACCCGGGCGTCTCCCACGGGCCCTGCGCGACTTCGCGCAGCTCGTCGCCGGCGGGTTCCCCCGCACATGGAGCGTGCCGTGGATCGACGCCTGGCGTCTGGGCGAGAGCCCGGACCTGTCAACAGCTCCGCGTGAGGTTCGTCGGCTCGTCGACGACCTGAGCGCGCTCCTTCGACCTGGTGCCGCTGACACCACCAACTGAGAGGAACCGCCCCAGATGAGCACGCTGCACAGCGTCATCACCACCGCGACCGACGTCTTCGCCACGGTGCCCCTCCAGGTGCCGGACCCCGACGCGGTGCAGCCCCCGGGCACGGAGGGCTTCAACACCGTCATGGGCTGGGCCAAGTGGGTCGCCCTGGCCGTCTGCATCCTCGGGCTGTTCGCCGCCGGCGCGCTCATGGCGATCCAGTCGCGCCGCGGCGAGGGCGGCGAGCACGTCGGCAAGATCGGCATGGCGCTCGGCGGCGTCATCGTGATCTCCGCCGGCGCGGCGCTCGTCGGCTTCCTGGCCTGATCGGCGACCGCGAGATGACAACTGACGACGACGAGCGGAGCCCGTTCACACGACCGGGCTTCATCGCTGCCGCGGTCGTGGTCGCGCTGGTCGTGGTGCTCGGGATCGTCCTCATGGTCGTGAACGCGAACGACGAGGACGACCCCAGGCCCACACCCACGTCCTCGATGGCCACCACGAGCGCCGCCCCGACCTCGGACACCACGGCGGCCGCGGGCGGCGAGAGCGTGTGTGGGCTCGACGGTGAGGTGATGACCGGGACGGTCACGGCAGCCCCCGAGGGCGAGTGGAAGTTCCAGGGAACGATCGGCTACCCGACGTCGAGCACGTACGGTCCTGGCGAGACGTCGCCCGAGGGTGTGCGCTCCTGCTTCCAGCACTCCCCAATCGGCGCGCTGTTCATGGCCGCGAACGCCGTCGCCCAGGGCTCGGACGCGGCGACCTCCGCACAGTGGGCTTCGCAGGCTCTGGCCGACGGCCGCTACCGCGACGAGCTGCTGGCTCAGGTAAGCGGTGGCTCGTCGTCAGAGGGGACGCGGCTGACCATCGCTGGGTTCCGAATCCTCGACTACGACGGGGCGACCGCTCGCGTCGACCTCGGCACCAGGGTCTCGTCGGAGGGCCAGAACGTCACCATGTCGGCGGTCTACGAGCTCGTCTGGCAGGACGGTGACTGGAAGATCAGCAGCGACGTGCAGGCGCCTATCGACGCGGCGTCGATCCCGGACCTCGCGGGCTACATCACCTGGGGGGAGTGATCGAGGATGGCCGAGAGCGGGAGCTGCGACTTCTTCGACCTCGCGTGCAAGGGCAAGGAACTGGCGAGCAGCGCACTTGGTGACGCGATCGAGAACATGGCCAACGCGGTCTTGGAGGCCTACGGGAAGGCCGTCGCGTCGCTGGGAACGATCTGGGTGCACATCGGCACGCCGAACCTGACCGGCACGGGCGGGTCGTCCTCGATCGGGGCGGGTAGCGCGGCCCCGGACGCGGAGAACATCACTCAGGTTCTGGGCTACGTGAAGTGGATCAGCTTGGCGGTCGCGCTGCTCTCGTTGTTCATCCTGGGCGCGATGATCGCGACCCGGATACGCGCCGGTGAGGGGATCGCGGCGGTCGGCAAGGTGGGCCTGGTGCTCTCGGCAGTTGTGCTCATTTCGGCCGCGAGTTCGTTGGTCAGCGCGTTGATGCCGGCGGGGCCGAGGAACGCGGGCGGCGCGGTGGCGTTCCTGCAATCCGGGCTCTGGTGGTACATGGGCGCACTGGCGGTGCTGTCGGTCGTTCTCGGCGGCGCACGCATGGTGTGGGAGCAGCGCGCTGAGCCGGGACGGGAGACGGTCAAGAGCCTGCTCACCCTCGTGGTCGTGGCGGGCGCGGGCGTGACGATCGTCGGCCTGCTCGTCGCGGCGGCCGACTCGTTCTCGGTCTGGCTCATCAACGAGTCGCTGGACTGCGACGTCACCGCGGCGGGGTCCACGTGCTTCGGGAGCAACATGCTCACGCTGCTCGCGCTGACGACCAACCCGGCGGCCGGCGGCCTGGGGTCCCTGCTCATCATCATCCTGGGCCTGATCGCGGTGCTGGCCGCGGCGTTCCAGATCGTGCTCATGGTCGCCCGCGGCGGCATGTTGGTCATCCTCACGGGGATCTTGCCGCTGTCGGCGTCGTTCACGAACACGGAGATGGGCAAGACCTGGTTCAAGAAGTGCATCGCCTGGCTGGTGGCCTTCATCCTCTACAAGCCCGCCGCTGCGGTCATCTACGCCGCGGCGTTCCAGCTCGTCGGCACGGACGTGTTCAGCGACGACGGCACCGGCCTTCTGGCGGTGCTGACGGGCCTGATGCTCATGGTGATCGCGCTGTTCGCGATGCCGGCCCTGATGCGGTTCGTCACGCCGATGGTCGGCACGATGGCTGGCGGCGGCGCGGGCGGGGCCCTCGCGGTCGGGGCGATGGCGGCGCTGCCGACCGGCGCGGCAGCGATCGGTCGCCTGGCGTCCGGGTCGAACAGCTCGGGTTCTGCCGGCAACGCCGGCGGCCCGGGACAGCAGGGC
>JAFACJ010000315.1 GCA_023425615.1 Actinomycetes bacterium | reverse complement strand
CGGCGGTCTCGGGCCAGCCCTCGCCGGGCTCCGCGGCCGCGTCGGCCGGGAACAGCTCGGTGAGCCCGCTGCCCGCGAGGGTGTCCCATACCCTGCGGTCGACGCCGGTCCCCTCAGGCTCGGCCACGTCCGCCAGGATCCGGTGGGCGAGCTCACCCACCTCGTGCGCGAAGTCCTGCACGATCCGCTCCTCCGTTCCCGCGCTCATCGCAGCCCCAGACCGCGTGCCACCATGCCGTCCAGGACCTGGGTGGTGCCGCCGCGGATCGTGAAGCCGGGCCGGTTCAGGACGCCGCTCCGCAGGAGACCGGCGAGAACGGGCGCGGCGGTCCGCTCCGAGAGCCCCACGAGCTCATCGACGACGTCCACCACGTCTCCTTCCATCCGCGTTCCCAGGAGCTTGACGACGGCCGCCGGGACCTCCGCGTCGTCGCCGCGTTCCAGCGCCTGGGACACCGCCAGCGACATGTGGTGCAGCCCGAAGTGCCGGCCGACGAGCGCCCCGAGCCGGGTGTCGTGCGGCACCGCGCCGTCACCGGACTCGCGCAGGGCCTCGGCGAGCAGGACATAGGCCGACAGGAAGCGTTCGGGCCCCGACCTCTCGAAGCCGAGCTCGGCCGTCACCTGCCGCCAGCCCGACCCGGGCAGGCCGAGGAGCATGCCGTCGGGGACGAACACCTCATCGAGGACCACCTCGTTGAAGTGGTGGGCGCCCGACAGGTTCAGCACCGGCGAGATCCGTACGTTCGGCGCGTCGAGCGGCACGATGAACTGGCTGAGCCCGTCGTGCCGGCGCGCCGGGTCCACCGGCTCGGTGCGGGCCAGGACGATGAAGAAGTGCGCGTGGTGGGCGCCCGAAGTCCACAGCTTCGTCCCGCTGAGGGTCCAGCCGCCCGCGACGGGGGTGGCGCGGGTACGGACCGAGGCCAGGTCGGAGCCGGAGCCCGGCTCGCTCATCCCGATCGCCCAGAACTCCTCGGCCCTGGTGATCGGCGGGAGGAACCGCTCCCGCTGCTCCTCTGTCCCGTGGCGCAGCAGGGAGGGCGCGACCTGCCGGTCGGCCACCCAGTGCGCGGAGACCGGCGCCCCGGCCGCGAGCAGTTCCTCGGTGACCGCGAAGCGTTCCATGAAGGTACGGCCGCCACCGCCGTACCGCGCCGGGACGGTCATGCCCACCCAGCCGCGTTCGGCGAGCGCGCGGGAGAACCCGGGGTCCCAGCCGTCGCCCCAGGAGTCGACGCGCGGTGTGAAGGCGCCCGCCGCCCGCTGCCCGGTGAGGAAGGCGCGCACCTCGTGGCGCAGCACGTCCAGGTCACCGGCGTGCTGCGCGGCGCGGGGAACGAGATCGAATCTCATGGCGGCCCGCCTACTTCGCCGACATGCGGATCGCGCCGTCGATCCGGATGGTCTCGCCGTTGATCATCGGATTGTCCATCACCGCGAGGGCGAGCTGCCCGAACTCGGCGGGCACCCCCATCCGGGCGGGGTGGGGCACCTGCGCCGCCAGGCCCGCCTTGACCTCATCGGAGTGCCGGCCGAGGCCGGGGGTGTCGAAGATCCCCGGTGCGATGCTGTTGACGCGGATCCGCCTGCGCGCCAGGTCCCGCGCCGCGACGAGGGTCATGCCGACGATGCCCGCCTTCGAGGAGGCGTAGGGGATCTGGCCGATCTGCCCCTCCCACGCCGCGACGGAGGCGGTCATGACGATCACGCCGCGCTCCTCCCCGACGGGTTCGTGCCGCGCCATCCTGGCCGCCGAAAGCCGCAGCACGTTGAAGCTGCCGATCAGGTTCGTCTCGATGACGGCGCGGTAGGACTCCAGGTCTCCCGCGTCGCCCTGGCGGTCGAGGACGCGGAGCGTGATGGCGCGTCCGGCGCAGTGGATCACGCCGCGCAGTGGCGCGATCGCCTCGGCCGCGTCCAGTGCCTCAGCGAACCGGGCGGTGTCGGTGATGTCGGCGGGGACGAACGTCGCCAGTTCCCCCAGCTCGGCGGCGACCTCCTTCCCCCGGGAGCCGGGGAGGTCGACGATGACGGTCGGCACGCCGCGCTCGATGAGCTTCCTGACGGCGCCGAGGCCGAGGCCGGACGCTCCGCCGGTCACGAGTGCCGTCGCGTTTGACAGGTCCACAGGTGTTCTCCGTATCTCTCGGACGGGGTCAGCGCGTGAGCAGTTCGAGAACCGTCGCGTTCGCCATTCCGCCCGCCTCGCACATGGTCTGCAGCCCGAACCGGCTGCCGGTGCGCTCCATCTGGTGGAGCATGGTCGTCATGATCCGCGCGCCCGAGGCGCCCAGCGGGTGCCCCAGGGCGATGGCGCCGCCGACCGGGTTGAGGACGTCGAAGGACGCCCCGATCTCCTCCTGCCAGGCGATCGGCACCGGGGCGAAGGCCTCGTTGACCTCGAAGACCCCGATGTCCTCGATCCGCAGCCCCGCCCTGTCCAGGACCTTCCGCGTGGCGGGGATCGGGGCGGTCAGCATGAGCAGCGGGTCGTCCCCGACGACGGCCGAGGCGTGGACCGCCGCCCGCGGCCGCAGCCCCAGCCGGTGCGCCGTCTCCTCGGCCATGATGAGCAGGACCGCGGCGCCGTCGGTGATCTGCGAGGAGCTCGCGGCGGTGACCTTGGGCTCCAGGCCGGGGAAGCGCGCGAGCACCTCGCCGGTTCCGAAGACCGGCTTCAGCGCCGCGATGCGCTCCAGCGTGGTGCCGGAGCGGATCGACTCGTCCGCCTCGACCACGCCCTCCGGTGTGGTGACGGGGTGGATCTCGGCGTCGAACCAGCCCTGGTCGCGGGCGTGGACGGCGCGTTCGTTCGAGGCGAGGGCGTACTCATCGAGCCGGGTGCGGGACATCCCCCACTTGCGCGCGACGAGTTCGGCGGCGACGCCCTGGCCGACCTGCTCGCCGAACCGCTCGGTCACGGACGGGCCGTGGACGTCGGCGCCCATCCGGTTGGAGCCCATCGGCACCCGGCTCATCGACTCCACTCCGCCGGCGATCACCACGTCGTTGACGCCCGCCATGACGGACTGCACCGCGATCTCGATCGCCTGCTGGCCGGAGCCGCACTTGCGCTCGACCGTCATGCCGGGGACGTGGACGGGGAAGCCCGCCGCCAGCACCGCCTGGCGGGCCGGCGTGCCGCCCTGCTCACCGGCCTGGGTGACGTTGCCGATGACGACGTCGTCTATCCGGCCCGGGTCGATGCCGTTGCGTTCGACCAGGCCGGTCAGCAGCTGCGCCAGCAGTTCGACGGGGTGCAGGCCCGCGAGCACGCCGCCGGGTCTCCCCTTGCCGAGCGGTGAGCGGATGGCGTCGACGATGACCGCGCGTCTCATGCGGGTTCCTTTCGGGTGCGTTCCCGGCGTGAGGCGGCCGGAAGATATATCGATTTCGGGCGCAGGTAGGCTTCGAGCCCCTCGGGCCCGAGCTCGGTGCCGAGGCCGCTGGCCTTCCAGCCGCCGAACGGCGCCGCCGGGTCGAGACCGAAGTGGTTGACGCCGATGCTCCCGGTGTGGACGCGCCGCGCGACGGCGATGCCCCGTTCCTCGTCGGAGGTCCACACGGTGCCCGCCAGGCCGTACTCGGAGTCGTTGGCGAGCCGTACCGCCTCCTCCACGCCGTCGTAGGGGATGACGCAGAGGACGGGGCCGAAGATCTCCTCCTGGGCGACGCGCCAGGAGTTGTCGACATCGGCGAAGACGGTCGGTTCGACGAACCAGCCGGCGTCACGGTCGGCGGGGATGCCGCCCCCCGTGGTCAGCCGGGCTCCCTCGGCACGGCCCAGGTCGATGTAGTCGAGCACCCTCCGCCGCTGCTCGGAGCTCACCATCGGCCCGATCTGCGTCGCCGGATCCAGGGGGTCTCCCACGGTCAGGCCGCGGACCGTGGCGGTCACCGCGTCGACGATCTCGTCGTAGCGGGCGCGGGGGGCGAGGATCCGGGTGCTGGAGTGGCAGGTCTGCCCGGCGTTGGGCAGTGACACGCGCGGCAGCCTGGCGAGGTAGGAGGGAAGGTCGACGTCGTCGAGGAGGATCGCCGCGGACTTGCCTCCGAGTTCGAGCGTCACCGGCTT
>JAFACJ010000272.1 GCA_023425615.1 Actinomycetes bacterium | reverse complement strand
CCCGATGAGGAAGGCGGCGAGTCCCGCGATCAGGAACGACAGCAGCGAGGCGCTCATCCAGGCCCGCGGAGCGAACCCGAGCAGCTCCTGGACGTCGGTCCAGAAGCCGCTCCACCAGCTCACCCCGCCCGGGTTGATCAGCTGGTAGGCGGCGAAGCCCGCGCACCAGGCGACGATCATCCCCCAGCGGGACGGCGCGTCGTGCCGCGTGTTCCACTCGCCGCGGGCGCGCAGGAAGAAGTCGGCGGCCAGGACGCCGAGCATCGGCACGAAGACCGAGCCGATCAGGCCGAGGAAGCCGAAGTAGTCGTTCATGTCCAGGCCGAACGCCAGCAGCGTGATGAGCACGCCGAGACCGGTGCTGAGGATCCGCCGGTCGACGCGCGGCAGCAGGTTCTGGATGGACAGCGCGGTCGAGTAGACGTTGGCGAACGACTGGTCGGCCTCGCGGACGACGAAGACGAGGAAGAACACCGCGCCGAGCGTCACGCCGAGCATCGGACGGTAGACGCCCTCGCCCCCGGTGGTGAGGGCGAGCGCGAACAGGCCGAGGGTGTAGGCGACGATCTGGGTCAGCGCGTACGCGCCGCTCGCCGCGCCGAAGGCGGCACGCTCGCCGCGGGAGTGGCGCGTGTAGTCGGCGGCGACCGGCACCCACGAGATCGAGACGGCCAGCGCGGCGTCGGTGGCGATCCAGAAGAGGCTCCAGTCGGCGCCGAACGGCGCCCCGCCCGAAGGGCCGGGGTTGGTCGTCAGATCGGGCAGGCCCTCGCGGAAGAACTGCACGTAGAACCAGATGAGCGCGAGGATCACCGCGGCCGTCACGAACCGGCGCAGCAGCCGCACCGAGCCCAGCGGCCAGAGTGCGAGGAGGATCGTCAGCGCCCCGGCAGCCAGCACGAACAGCCAGCGGGGGCCGCCGCCGAACAGCTCCTGCGCGGCCTCGGAGATGACGATCAGCTCGAAGGTGCCCCAGCCGATGAGCTGGGCAATGTTCAAGACGGTCGGCACGTACGACAGCCGCGCCCCGAAGAGGCCGCGCAGCAGCACCATCGCGGGCCGCCCGGTACGGGCTCCCGGCACCGCGGCCAGACCGAGCATGAGACCGCCGACGACGGTGCCGACGATCATCGCGACGATGCCCGCCGCGATGGACAGCCGCGGCGTCCCGTCCTCGGCCGGGGCGAGCACCGTGTACGCGCCGGAGAAGGCCAGCAGGCTCACGCCGAGATTGGCCCAGAAGGCGCTCTGGTCCCAGAAGGACAGCACCCTGGGCGCCGGCTCCTCCAGGGTCAGCGGGGCCTCGTGGCGCTCGGCGCCGCCGTTTTCGAGCATGGCAGAGGACATGCCTGAAGCACTCTCCCTACGCCGGCATTACCCGGACAGGTTCATGCGGTCGGCGACACCAGGGGGTCGCCCTCTCAGCCCGGCCCTCGGCCCGAGCTCCCGCGGTGGGGTTGGATCGCCAGCATGATAACCAGACCGGACGAAACAGACCTAGGCCACGTAAGGCTCACCTTCCTGTTCGGCGACCATCGGCCTGCCATGATGGACCCAGGCCATCATCCCGCCGTCCACGTTGGACGCCTGCCAGCCGGCGTTGTTGAGGGCCATCGTGACCTGCGCGGATCGCCCGCCGACCCGGCAGATCACATAGATGTCGCGGTCCTGCGGGATCTCACCCGCGCGGTCACGCAACTGGCTCATCGGAATGTGCACGGCCTCCGGAGCGTGGCCCGCCGTCCATTCGTCCAGTTCGCGGACATCGAGCAGATAGGCGTCCGGCGGCACCGCGGCGGCGTCGACGGAGGGTACGTTGTCCCCGAAACTCATCACAGCTCCCATGGAATCCTGTTGACCGCACCGGCGTCGACCCCGCGGAGGTCTCCCATGCCAAGACCGGTGGCCACGGCCCTCCTCCTGACCACGGCGACCCTGCTCGCAGTCACCGCCTGCGGCGCCGAAAAGGCCGAGAACGGGGACTCTACCGTCGCCACGGCCGCCACCTCCCCGCCCCCCAGGGTGACCGAACTCACCATCACCCTGCGCAGATCACCGGCGTCCGAGCCCAAGAGCTGGACACTGACCTGCGACCCGGCGGGCGGCAGCCACCCCGAGCCGAAGAAGGCGTGCGCCCAGCTCGCCAGGAACGCCGGCGAGGCGTTCCTCCCGGTCCCGTCCGACGCCGTCTGCACCGAGATCTACGGCGGCCCGGAACAGGGGTCCATCAAGGGCCTGTGGCACGGTACTCCCGTGAACTCCAGTTACCAGCGCAAGGACGGCTGTAGCCTGTCCCGCTGGTCCAAGGTCAGCGAACTCTTCGGCGACCTGCCCCGCGTCCGCTGATCCACAGCCGCCACAAGTTATCCACAACCCACCCGGGTTGTCCCCAGCCTTGGGGAAGCCTGTGGAAAC
Organism: Actinomycetes bacterium; assembly: GCA_023425615.1. GTDB lineage: Bacteria > Actinomycetota > Actinomycetes > Streptosporangiales > Streptosporangiaceae > Actinocorallia. Next base: position 4,169 of record JAFACJ010000272.1, on the reverse strand, counting down.
AGCCTGTGGACAACTCCCGGTGAGGTGGGAAAACCCGCCTTCCAAAGGGGCAAAAGATTGCAAATTGCGACAGAATCCCCCACGCGGCTCGCTGTGGATATCCACAAGGCTTGTGGATAACTTCTGGATAACTTCTCCACCGATCCAGTGGTGAATGTGCCTCGCCGGGCCGTACGGACCGGGATCGCGGGGGTTCTCCACACCGGGGTCGCGGCGCCCGGAACGAGCGCGATGGCACGAGCCGGGAACCGGGCCACACAGCACCCCCTCAGCGCGGCACCCCCCTCAGCGCGGCGCCGCCGCACGGCTCCCGCCCCCCGTCCTGCCGCCGCGGGACGCTCGTGAACGCCGGTGATCCCGAGCCTGTGGACGAGTCAGGTGACTGCCGTGAAAGGTGTGACCGACGTTTTCCCGAGGGACACAAATCGCCCCATGTTGCCATTTCCTACAACGTAACGAAATCGAGCCATAAGCGATTTATCGCTTTTCCGGCTTTCCCTGGGAGCGCGGCACGATACTGCGGAGCATCCGTCCCCCCGGAAGAACTCCAGAGGCACCCATGCGCTTTCGCCGCCCCTCCCGCACCGTCCTCACCGCCCTCGGGGCGAGCGCGGCGCTCCTCGGCGCCACGGCCGCGCCCTCGTCCGCCGACCCCCAACCGGAGCCGCAGGCACAGCCCGTCTACTACGTCGCGCTGGGCGACTCGCTGGCCACCGGATACCAGCCGGGCGCGGGCGACGGCACGACCGGCTACCCCGACCAGCTCCTGCCGCTGCTCGCCCAGCGCACACCCGGTCTGGAGCTGGTGAAACTCGGATGCCGGGGGGAGACGTCCGTGACCTTCCTCCAGGGCGGCAAGTGCACGTACGAGGAGGGCTCGCAGCTGAAGCAGGCCGTCAGGTTCCTCAAGGAGCACCCCGGGCAGGTGCGCTACGTGACGCTGGACATCGGCGGCAACGACATCAACCAGTGCGTCAAGGGGAACTCGATCGGCTACCGGTGCGCGGTGGAGAACATGGGAACCGCCACCCGGAACCTCTGGAAGATCATTACAGAGGTCAGGAAAGCCGGCGGAAACACGGTCAGCTACACCGGAATGAATTACTACAACCCCATCCTCGCCTTCTGGTTGTCGGGGAGCTCAGGACAGAAAATTGCGAAGATCTCCGCGGGCTTGGTACGAAGTGCCAACGGCCTGGAGTCCACGCTTTATCTGCTCGCCGGATATCGTGTCGCCGACGTGGCCGGAACGTTCTCCTCCACCGACTTCAAGAACACGACGACCCTTCCCGGCGCCGGATCCGTACCGGTCAACGTGGCGCGGATCTGCCAGTGGACGTACATGTGCGACCGCCGGGACATCCATCCCAACGCCGAGGGCCACCGGCGGATCGCCCTGACGTTCGCCGCGACGATCCCCGTCCCCTCCACGCCTCCCGCGGCGCCGCCGGACGCGCAGGAGGCCCCGGTCCCTGCCGGGTGAGACGCCTCGGGGCCGGTCGGCGACCCTGCCACCGGCCTCCGCCAAGGGCAAAGGTGACGACCCGCCCGGCAAGGCGGGAGGGGGGAGTTCCGCCGGAGATCCCGAACGGTGGGGCGCCCCCGCCCGCAGGTCCCCCGGCCTTCGCCCGAGGGGCCGCGCAATTCGTTGCCAACGAGTCCGTTCTCGCTACTGGCGGTGGAGGCCCGGAGCCGCCACAGTATGGGCATGGCATCGGAGAAAAGCACAAGGGGCTCTCCGGTAATCGGAGAGCCCCTTGCCAGGGTGGGCGAGGAGGGATTTGAACCCTCACACCCTCTCGGGCACACGGACCTGAACCGTGCGCGTCTGCCGTTCCGCCACTCGCCCTTGCGACTGGCCGCTTTCCGGCGGCGCTTGAAAAGATTAGCACGTCTCGGAGGGTGGTTTGCGAACGACGGCGGGCCGCGAACCTTCCCCCGGATACGATCGTCTGACTAGCAGGGAGAGGAGGTGCCCGGTGGGCGTCCTACAGCGCTTCGAACGCCGGCTTGAGGGCATGGTCGAGGGTGCCTTCGCGCGGGCGTTCAAGTCGGAACTGCAGCCGGTCGAGGTGGCCAGCGCGGTCCAGAGGGAGATGGACGAACGCGCCGCGATCGTGGCCCAGGGCCGGACGCTGGTGCCCAACGACTTCGTGGTGGAGATCTCGCACCCCGACGGGCAGCGGCTGGAGGTGTACGCCGACAGCCTGAGCCAGGAACTGGCCAATCTCGCCCGCGAGTACGCCAAGGAGCAGGGCTTCTCGTTCGTGGGCCCGGTCCGGGTGCGGTTCGAGCCCGCGGGCGACCTGAGCACCGGCATGTTCCGGATACGCTCAGGCGTGGTACGTGGCTCGACCATCGAGAACAACGAGATCCGCCGCCCCGCGACCGACCATCCGCAGGGCCGGGGCAGTGTCTTCCCCGGCCGGCCCCGGCTGGACGTGACCACGGGGGAAGGCGCCCGCCAGTCCTACGACATCACCACGCCGGTGACCCTCCTCGGCCGGGGGACCGACTGCGATCTGCGGTTGGTGGATCCGGGAGTATCACGCCACCACGCAGAGATCCGTGTAGAAGGTCCCGAAATCGTGCTCGTGGATCTAGGGTCTACCAACGGCAGTTTCGTGAACGGCCAGCCGATCCGGCGAGTATCGCTCATCGACGGCACCCGGATCACGATCGGCCGGACCAACCTCGTGATCCGCCGCGACCGGGAGTAGCACCCCTCGATGACGACCCCGATCACCCTGACGCTCATCAAGATCGCGTTCCTCGCGGTGCTATGGCTGTTCGTCATCGCCGCGGTGGGCGTGATCCGTGCCGACCTGTTCGGCTCGCGGGCGGCCCAGCGGGCCGCCGAACGTCCGCCCCGGCAGCCGCGGCAGACCGCGCAGGAGCGGGCCAGGCAGCAGCAGCAGCGTCAGCCGGCCGCGCAGGCACCGCAGCCTTCCCAGCCGCACCCCCTCCCGCAGCAGCAGTCGCCGTCTTCCGAGCCCTCGGTCCTGGTCGTCGTCGAGGGTCCGCTGGTCGGCACCCAGATCGATCTGGCCACCGCCGGCACGATCACCATCGGCCGCGCCCCCGACTCCACACTGGTGGTCTCCGACGACTACGCCTCGAGCCGGCACGCCCGGATCTTCCGGCAGGAGCCCGGATGGATCCTGGAGGACCTGAACTCGACGAACGGCACTTACCTCGGCCGGTCAAAGGTGACCAGGCCCGTCCAACTCCCTGTCGGCGTCCCGGTGCGTATCGGCAAGACCGTAATCGAGTTGCGCAAATGAACACTCCACGTATCGGCATCCGCTACGCCGCCCGCTCCGATGTGGGCATGCTCCGCGAGGGCAACGAGGACTCGGGCTACGCCGGGGCCCGGCTGCTGGCCGTCGCCGACGGCATGGGCGGCCATGTGGGCGGCGAGATCGCCAGCGCGGCGGCCATCGAGACCCTCCGGCAGCTGGACACGGAGTATCCGGCCGACCAGCTCCTGAACGCGCTGGAGCACTCGGTCAAGGCGGCGAACGAGAAGCTGCACCACATGGTGGAGGGCGACCCGTCCCTGCAGGGCATGGGCACCACCCTGACCGCCATGCTGTGGTCGGGCAGCCAGGTCGCGCTCGCCCACATCGGCGACTCGCGCGCCTATCTGCTGCGCGGCGGCGAGCTGTTCCAGATCACCCACGACCACACCCTGGTGCAGTCGCTGGTGGACGAGGGCCGCATCAGCCTCGACGACGCGGCCACCCACCCGCAGCGCTCCCTGCTGCTGCGCGCCCTGGACGGCCGCACCGAGGTCGAGCCCGATCTGTCACTGCGCGAGGCCCAGGTCGGCGACCGCTACCTCCTGTGCTCCGACGGTCTGAGCGGGGTGGTCAGCGCCGAGACTATCCACCAGGTGCTCACCACCCAGGAGTCGCCGGAAGGAGCCATCCGGCAGCTCATCGACCTGGCCAACCGTGGCGGCGGGCCCGACAACATCACCTGCGTGGTCGCCGACGTCATCGACCTCGGCAAGGAACCGCCCGTCCCCGAGCGCCAGATGCTGGCGGGCGCGGCGGCCAACAAGGCGCAGGAGGCGGCGCAGGCCGCACAGCAGCGCCCCGCCGACACCCCGGCGCAGCGCGCCTCGGACTATCTGCGCGACACCCTGCCCCAGCCCTCCCTGCAGC
>JAFACJ010000181.1 GCA_023425615.1 Actinomycetes bacterium | reverse complement strand
GGTCTCGGCGGCCTTCCGGCGGCTGCGCGGCGCGGCCTTCGCGGCGGCGGTGGCCAACTCGTCCTCCAGGCGCTGCGCGTCGGCGAGCACGTCGGACTCGTCCAGGTCGCGGGGCAGGCTCTTCGGGGCGGCGTCGGCGGTGCGGGTGCGGCGGGTGCGGGTCGTGGTAGCCATCTGGATCATCTCCCTGGTCTGGGCTGCTGCTGTGCGGTGCGACCCGAGCTTGGGGCTGTCCGGATTGGACGTAGAAGGGAGTGCCGCACACTTTCGCACTATCTGCGGCACCGGGCTCGGTGGCCTTGAGGTGACCCAGGGACGGCGGCAGCGGCATACGCCCATCGTTCGTCGGCCGCCCACACCCTGTCAAGGTGCAGGCTGCACCTCGACAGGGCTGCGGTTTGACAGGCTGCGACGTGGCTACCCTGCGCACATGTCAGCGAGGCCCCGGCACCTGTACGGGCGCGGGGAGATCGCCCGCCGCCTACAGGTGTCGCGCCAGCGGGCCGGGGAGATCATCGCCCGACCGGACTTCCCGGCCCCGTATGACGTGCTCGGGATGGGTGCGGTGTGGCGGATCGCCGACGTAGAGGCGTGGATCGCGGAGCACCGCCCGCACCTGGCGGCAGGCGGCGACAGCGAGTAGACGGCAGGCGGCTCGCCCCGGGAGGAAGTCGGGGCGAGCCGCCGCTGTGGCGGGCGCAGCCTGCTAGGAGGAACGACCCAGGCCGCGCCCGCGCACTAGTGGCGCGCCCCCGGCAGCTCGCCCCACCCCTTCGACACCGCCCGGGGCGGCTCGCCATCCAGCCGCCACAGCACCCCATCGACGAGGACACCGCCCGGGTGCCCGCCGACGGCGCTGGCACCGACGGCCTCGTCGCGCCAGCGGCCACCGGCGAGGTCGCTGCGGACCCGCCCGCGCACCTTGTCGATCAGCCGCCACGGGATCACTTCGACGCCCGCTTCCCGCGCAGGTGCACCCGCAGCACCCCATCGTCACCGCGCTCGGCGGGCACCCCGCCGGTAGCCGCCTCGACGGCCCAGTCGGGCAGCAGCTCACCGGGCACGAAGACGACCTCGTCGCCGGTGTCGGGGTGCACCGCGTACACGTAGGCGGGCGCTACCGGCGCACCGCCACGGGGACGCCGGATGGTCGCGTCGTGCATCTCCTGCGCCAGCTCCCGCAGCTCCGCGCCGCGCGCGTCCTCGGCCCGCTCCTCGGTGCCGCTGGCCTGCGCCGCCTTCGGCGCAGCGTTGTCACTCGTTGCCATGATGATCACGCCCCGATCAGGTAGCGGTAAACGGCGAACGCGCGGGGGCGGGCGAGGGCTACGTCACCGCGCCAGTGCGCGACGATGCCGACCTGCCCGAACTCGGCGTACCGCTCCGTCAGTGTCTGAATGGTCACGTCCAGGCGCTGCCCGATCAGGAGCTGCGTGAAGTCGCCGACGAACACATCCGTTGCGGTGCCCGTAGCGGTGCCCTGCGTGAACGACGGAATCTGGTTCGTGATGTACCGCTCCAGCCCGGCCACATCGGGTGCCATCGTCAGCGGCTGCCCGGTCGTGTCGTACGTCTTCGCCAGCTTCTGCGCCATCTTCGCGTTCCACAGGATCGCGTTCGGCTCCTCGTTGAACTGGCGGACGGTGTAGATCGTGTCCAGCACCTCGTTCCACGGCGTGGTGCCCGTGATCGCGGTGCCGTTGGCACCCGAGCCCAGCACCGACGAGGAAGCGACCGCCAGCAGCGTCGCCAGCACCCCGCGCGGGTTCGGCGGCGTCGGGAAGGTGGCGTTGAAGCCGGTAGCGCCGACCTCGCCGCCCGTCGTGAGGCCACCGAAGAGGGCCTGCCGGTCCAGCTCGGTCGCCATGGCCTGCGCGATGGCGTTGGACACCACCTCGTCTACGTTCTCGGCGTCCTGGAACCATTCCAGCGAGCCGACGACCAGCGCGGACATCGTCTTCGCTTCCAGCGTCACGTTGTCGAACGTCGGATCGGAGGCGGTGATCAACGAACCCTCGGTGCGGAACGCGGCCGTCGGGTCGCCCGCGAGGCGGCCGATCTGCACCGTCTTCGCGTCCATGGGGACGACCTGCGCGCCCGCCGTCAGTACCCGGGAGGCGTTGCGGGCGCGGTCGATGATGTTGCCTGCCCAAACGGTAGGCACCAGCGCCGACCCGGACGTGGTGGACATGGCGCGCACCATCTCGCCGAGGGAGCCGTGGTGGCCGACGACGTGCTGATCCTGCGCCGCCCGCCGGGCCGCGTACTCCGCGACGATGGTGTGGTCGGCGAACCGCTGGCTACGCGCTACGACGGCGGGCTTGTCGTCGGTGCGCCGCACCCACCGCGGTCCGCTGTCGGCCGGGCCGCTGCGCCGCCCGCCGATCGTCTCCTCGAAGGTGCGTCCGGGCGGCTGCGCGCCTGCCTGCCGCCGCTGCGCCTGGTCGGCCTCGATGCGCGCCTCGTCGGCCTGCGCCTCTCGGGCGCGGGCGAGCTTGGCGTCGAGGCCGGTGATGTCTGCGACGGCGCGTTGCCGCTTCTCCGTCTCGCCCTTCATGGCGGTGTCCTCGTCGGGGGTCAGGTACTCCCGTCCCTCGGCCTGTGCCCGGGACAGAATGCGATTGGCGGCGGCGGTCGCGGTGTCGCGGCGCTGCACCGCCATCGCCTTCTCGACCTCAATCGAGAGGATCAGGTCGTCCAGTGTCATGTCACACCTCGTGGTGAGTAGTTGATCGAGGTGTGCCGCGAGCCATCCCGGAGCGCCGTTCACGCGCTGCGGGCCGATCATCTGCGGGCGCAGGTGTGGGGGCGCTCGACGGAAGCCAGCCTTGGGGTCATCTGCCGCCAGCGGTGCTCCGTGCACGCGCCCAACCAGGCCGGGGAAGGCGGGTCCGGTCATCCGCGTTAGCGGCCCGCCCCGGTAGGTCGGGAGAGGAGTGATCAGCGAGCTGATCGACGTCGAAGTTACGCCGAGTGATCACCCGACCGCGAGGTCAGCTAGCGCCCTCCGCCCGACGCGCCGCTGCGTCGGTGAGGGCCGCCTGCAACCGGGCGTCCCAGCCCTCCACGCCGAGGCTGTCGATGCCGATCCGGTTGATCATCGCCACCGCGTCGGCAAGCAGCAGCGGCAGCGACACACCCCGCAGGATCACCGCCGCGCCCTCCCGGTCGTCGCGGAGAAGGGCCAGCGCCAGCGACGCGAGCGTCACCCCTTCCGGCGCATCCGGCCCGTCCGCCCCGGCGGGTACGCCTGTGGCGGCCTGTGGCGGCCCGTCCGGGGTGAACACCCCCTGCTCCAGCAGCATCGCCAGCAGCGCCGCCGAGAACCGGTCTACGGGCGCACCTGCGGAGGCGGCGGCATCCGCCAGGCGGGCCGCTACCGCCTCCGGGAGCTGAACTTCGATGGTGACCATGATCAAAACCTCCTGTTGTGGATCAACTGCATGGACTTACGGCCGCGATAAAAAAAATGAACAGGCAAGGCGCGGCCTGAGCGGGGTGGGATCTCAAAAAACTGCGTGTGGGTCGATTGGTCGGTGGCTGGGTGGGGCGATGGAGTGGGTGGTGATGGTTGCGTCGTAGCGGTTCTCGCCTCGGATGTCGGTTGTGTGGATGGCGAAGTAGACGGCGTGGAGGAGTAGTCCTCGGTCGTTGCGGATTTGGACGGGCTGTTCGGTCCAGGCGGTGAGGGTGTCGAGGTCGGGGGGCGGGATGAGTCGGAGGGTGAAGGTGTAGGTGTCGTCGCGGATGGCGGGTGCGGCGGTGGGGCGGCGGGTGCCTGCGCCGTAGGGCAGCACTTGGCCGGGTGTGCTGATGCGGCGGGTGCGGTCGGGTGCGCTGTGCGCGGCGATGGCTGCCCCGGTTTCGGCGTGGTTGATGAACAGCTTCGTCAGGGTGACGGTGGCCATCATGCGGCCTGCGCGGCGTTGATCGCGGCGGGTGCGGGTGTCGGTAGTCCACGCAGCATGTGCAGCCAGCAGGGGTCGTTGGCGCTGCCGTCGGCGTGCACGTAGCGGTCAATGCTCGGGCAGTAGTAGGCGTCGGTCTGGCACACCGGGCACGGCACCTTGCGTACCTGGACGCCGGGGGTGTCGCGGCTGACGATCCGCCAGTCGGCGGGATCGGGTGTGGTGCCGCTGCGGTGCGCGTACTGCGCCGCCAGCTCCGCCGCCCCCTCGTCGTTGACGATCATCGGGTGTACTGACTGCGTGCCCCGGTAGGGATCAACGAAGTCCATGAGGCGGGTGCGCCGGAAGATCGTGGCCCATCCGATCAGCGGTCGCCGCCATGTGTCCCCGGCGTCGCTGAACTGGACGGCGTAGGTGCCTGCGGCGTCGGGTGTGAACGCGGTGATGCTGCCGTCCTCGGGCACGATGCCGGGGCGGCATCCGTCGTAGTCGCACATGATCATTTCCCTTCCAGGGCGTCGGCTAGCTCCGCCTCGATGTCGTCGGGGTCCATCTCGTTGATCGTTTCCCGCAGGAATTTGAGGTCGAGGTGACCTTCGGGCGCAGGGTTCCCCTTGGCGATCCAGCGGTGTTCGGATTCCAGCCAGGCCCGCGCGATGGCTTCGCCTTCGTCGGTCGTCAGCTTCGGGTGGGCATCGACGAACATCTGGCCGCCGTACAGCACGTACCGCCGCTCGGCGGCGGTGAGGTTTTCGGGTTGGCCGGGCGTGCCGCGCCGCGCAGCGGTGCGCGGCACGATCCGCGCCGAGCCGTGATGGTTTGGAGAACCATCACGGCTTAAAGACAAGGGCTGGCCTGTGGGCCATGCATTCCGGGCCTGTGGGCCACCCTTCTGGGCCTGTGGGCCATCCTTTCCGGGCCTGTGGGCCATCCTTTCCGTCCCGGATTGGCTGGCCTGTGGGCCACCCTTACTGCCGTCGAAAGGATGGCCTGTGGGCCACCCTTTCTGGTCGTTAGGCGGCACTGTGGTACCACCATTCAGGGGCGGTAGGCGGTACGTCGTCTGCGCCCCTCGGTGGGCGTAGATCGGCCGACCCCGGGCGTCGCTGCCCCGCTGTACCCGCACCTCGATCCCGGCTGCGGCAAGGCGTGTCAGGATGCGCGCCAACCCTCGGGGTTCGACGCCCGCTTCTGCGGCCAGATCCCACGTCGGGCTCTGCCAGGCTTCCCGCGTCTCGTCGCGCGCCCGGTTGGCGATCGACCACAACACCGCGCGCTCTGATCCGCCGATGGTGCGCGGCGCGGTCGGTAGCCACGCCGTCAGCTCGTTGATCAGCTTGAACCCCACAGTGGAGCCCCCCTTGTCCCCATCACGCGCCTACCTGTCGGGCTCCTGGTCTTGGGCGTCGCGTAGGTAGGCTGGGACGTGACGCCCGCTGTGTGTAGTTGGTTGGTAGCCGCTGCTGCTTGGGGTCGCTGCTGTTGGTGTTCCGCGCGCCCTCCCGGCCTGGTCATCCGGGAGGGCGGCGGTGTCTATGGGGAGGGCTCCTCGTAGCCGAGGGCCTCGTGCAGCGGTGCACGGGCAGTGCGGCGGGCGACCTGCTTCACGTACCGCTCCGGGTCGTCCAGGTCGTGGACTATCTCGGCGAGACTGACGAACCGCTGCCCGCGTGCCGCCCGATCCCGGTCGGCCTGCCGCATCTCAGGCGTCTTGTCGATCTCGTCTAGCGCCTGCACATCGGCCCGCCAGCCGCACCCGTGCCCGTCGCGGGTGACCAGCGCGGTCACCTCCCGGGCGTCGCACTGCGAGTTCAGGCAGTACACCTCGACCCGCCCGGTGTCCTCGGGGTTGTCGCCGTCGGAGATGATCGCCGTCGCCTCGCCGCAGAAGTAGCACTGGACGCGCCGGTCGGGCCGCTGTGCCCGCGCGTACGGCTGCCATCCGGCGTCCCACCGGGCGCTCATGCCGCCGCCTCCTGTTCGGGCGGCTGTGGCCGTACCGCCTGCCCGCGCAGGGCCCCCGCCTCCGTCAGCGTCACCCGGTCGGCGCGCCTGCCATCCGATCCGGGCGGCACCCACCGGCGGCACGACTTCACGTCCAGGCACGCCCACCCCGCCGCCTCTAGCTCGATCGGCCACGCATCGCGGGTGATCTCCGCCGTCTCCCGCGCCCGCCTACCGGGGCGCTTCGGCACGTCCTGCGGTGCCAGCACCGGGCCGCTGTCGGCGTCGGGTGCCAGGCGCAGCACCGCCGACAGGCGGGCGTGCGCCCATCGCAGATCAGCCCATGCCGGGGCGGTGGCGGGTGTGTACGCCATGGCGTCCTCGACCTGGCGGGCGGCGTCGGCTACCCGGTACGCGGCGCGGCGCAGATCATCGGCGGGTGTCGCGGATGGCCGCGCGATGGAGAACGAGCGGCTACTCATGCTGCCCGCCCCGTGTCGGGTGCCTGCGGCTGTGTGATCGGGGGGAGCAGCGCCCGGAGGCGCTCGATCTGCCAGGGAGTCAACGGCGGGGCGGCGTCTACGACAGCCTTGATCATGCGTTCGTACTCGGCACGCCGTTCAGCGCACCTCGGGTGCGCGGTGCATGTGTTGTCACAGTTCATGCCCTGAACGTTCCACGCCGGGTGCTCAGCAGAGATGGCGGCAGCCTCCGCTGCGTACGCAGCCTCCCGCGTCGGATGCTCCTCTAGCTCCCAGCGGGCGACGTCGCCGTACCACGGCTGCTTGGCGTGCGCCCGCTGTCGCGCCTTCCACCGCCCGGTGGAGCCGATGTACAGCAGCTCGCCGTTGGCGTCATAGGCGCGGTACACGACGGCGGTCATGCGGCTGCCCCGCCCTCGGCGTCGGGCTTCCGCTTCCCGGCAGCCTTCGCGCGTCGCGCCTGCGCCGACCGCAGCGCCAGCCGGGACATGCAGGCGGCCTCGGCCTGCCGTGCCCGTCGGGCGCGCTCGGCGGGGTCCATGGTGCCGTCGGGGTCAACCTCGCGTTCGAAGCGGGCGGACCTGCCGCGCCAGGTAGCCGCCATCCGCGCCGGGATATCGGCGTCGGCGGTGTTGGCCCATGACGCATAGCCGCCTGCGCGGCCCGACAGCCGCTGGACGGAATGTGGATCTTTGTCGCCCATAGGGACGTCGACCTTTCAACCTCGGTCGACGCCTGTAGCCACTAGCGATTCATGCAGCACTGCGGGCGAGCCTACATCGGGACTAGAGGCGGTCGCCAAGCGAAAGCCGCACGTTGGCCGCGCGCGCCCGCTCCGCCGCCGTTGCCTGCGCGTACCGGGCGACCATGGCGCGGCTGCGCCAGCCCGCCACCGTCATCATGTCGACCTCGTTGCCGCCCTGCGTCTGGAAGTTCGACGCCCACGTGTGCCGGGTCATGTGAGCGTGAAAGTGGCCGATGCCTGCCTGCGCGGCCCGCCGCTGCAACGCCGCCTTCACCCCGTCGATCGACAGCGTGGGCCTCCCCCGATCGCCAAGCCACAGCGGCGTTGTCTCGGCGTAGGGGTGCCGCCGCCGCGCCCGCAGGTAGCGGTCCAGCGCCCTCGCCGCCTTGATCCCGACGCTGACCATCCGGCGGCGAGGCCCGCTGCGGGCGGTGCCCTTGCCGCTGGTGACGAGGATCGTGCGGCTAGCGATGTCTACATCGTCGATTGCTAGCCCTGCGACCTCGGCCAGCCGAAGCCCGCTGTCGAGCATGACGTACATGATCGCTGCGTCGCGCCGGTCGACGAAGCTGTTGCCTGCGGCGGTGCGCAGCAGCGCCCGCACCTGATCATCCGACAGCACGGGCGTCACGTGCTGATTCGGTGGCGGCGTCTTGATGCCGACGGTGGGGTCGGTCTCAGCCTCCTGCTCCTCGATCAAGAACTTGTAGAAGTGCCTGACGCCAGCGAACCAGCTCCGGGCCGTGCCACTGCTCGTCCGCTCGCGGGTCGCGATGATCCACCGCCGGATGTCGTCGCGGGTGACCTCAGCGGGAGCGGTGCCCGGCGGCAGCGACGCGACCAGGCTGCGCAGCGCCCTCAAGTACGACTTGATCGTGTTCTCGGCTAGCTGGTCGCCGCGCATCTTCAACTCCCAGGAGTCGGCCAGCGCGTCGAAATCGGGCTCTACGGTGTACGGCATGAGCCGAAGCTATCGGCATCAGCAGCGATGTACCAAGGCCGCTCCGCTGGCGGAGCCTACGTTTCCGCAGCTAGAAGGGCCTGTAGCCGCTGTCCATTCCGCTGAGCGAAATCCCGATAGCAGTTGTTCATCAGCACGTGCGTCTGCCCGGCCTGGCCGGCCAGCTCGCGCAGCTTCGGCGCCCAGTCGCGCAGCTCCCGCTCGGAGTAGTCGTAGCCGAACTTCTCGTGGATGTCCTTGCTGGTCCACTTGTCGCTGTGCCCGTGGAACCGGACCACCGCGAGGTCCGCGGTGGCCGCCAGCACCGGGGGGATGGACGACTTGTGTCCCTGCGGCATGTCCACGCAGACGAACGGCAGCTCGTGCTCGCGCAGGAAACCGAGCGTCTCCTCGGCGTTGTCGCCGTCGAACCAGGAGGCGTGCCGGAACTCGAAGACCGGGCGCAGCGGCGCGCACCGCCGCGCCACCTCCAGCAGGTACTGCTTGTTGGCGCGCTTGATGGTGAACCAGGGCGGGAACTGGAACAGCAGCGCGCCCAGCTTGCCGGCCTCGACGAGCGGGTCGAGGGCGGACAGGAACCGGGTCCAGACCTCCTCGTAGGCCTGCGCGGGCAGGTCGTCCGGGTAGACGTTGCGCTTGTCCGTGTCCGGGCGCAGGTCCTTGTAGAGCGCGGAGACGCGGGTGGGGTGGCCGGTCAGCAGGCTGAACGCCTTGACGTTGAACGTGA
>JAFACJ010000096.1 GCA_023425615.1 Actinomycetes bacterium | reverse complement strand
GGGCAAGGGCAAGGGCAAGTCCGAGCGGATGGGCGACGACGACTACTGGGCGACGATCACCTTCGACAAGCCCAAGTTCCCCTGGCAGCAGGAGGGCGCCCAGTCCCCCGACGCCCCCGCGGCGTCCGACCCGCTGGACTCCGTCGAGCCCGAGCAGGTGCCCGCCGCCGCTGCGGCCGACGGGTACGCCGACCAGTACGGCGACGGCTACGACGACCAGTACGCGGGCGGCCAGTACGCGGGCGGCCAGTACGGGAACGATCAGTACGCCGACCAGTACGCCGACCAGTACGCCGACGGCTACGGCGGCGACTACTACGCAGACCAGGGCGCGATGCCCGGAGGCGGGTACGACCCCGAGCCCCAGCAGATGGCGCCGCTGCGCCCCGACCAGATGGAGCCGGCGGCACGGGACTGGCAGTCCGACGAGCCGCTGACCAGGTTCGACCAGCCGGCCGTCCGCGCCTTCGACCCCCCGCAGTACGAGCAGCAGCAGCCCGCCTACGACCAGCCCGCCTACGATCAGCAGCCCGCTTACGACCAGCCGGCCGCCGCCTCCTACGAACCGGCCTACGACCAGCCGGCGGTCTATGACCAGCCCGCGGTCTACGAGCCCGCCTACGAGCAGACGACCGCCTATGACCAGACGGCCGTCTACGACCAGCCCGCGGCCTATGACCAGCCACGCCCGTCGGCGCCGCTGCGGCCCGACCCGCTGGGCCTGCCCGACCCCTTCGCCCGGCCCGCCGCGGCCCGCGCCGAGTCCCATGACCCGGAGGCCACCCAGGCCTACCAGGTGGGGGGAGCCGGGCTGGGCGGCCCCCTGGGCGGCGCCCCGCTGGGACAGAACGGCCAGAGCCCGCTCAGCACCGGTCCGCAGGGCATGGGACCGCTCGGCACGGGTCCGCAGAGCATGGGGCCCCTCGGCACGGGACCGCAGAGCATGGGCCCGCTCGGCACCGGTCCGCAGAGCGTGGGACCGCTCGGCACCGGTCCGCAGAGCGTGGGACCGCTGGGCACGGGTCCGCAGAGCGTGGGGCCCCTCGGCACCGGACCGCTCGGCGGCTCCCCGTCGCTCAGCACGGGGCCGCAGAACGTCGGTCCGCTGGGCACGCCGTCCGCGCCGCTGGGTGCGGGCCCGGTGGGCGGGCAGCCTCCGCTCACCCCGCCGCTGGGCGGGGTGCCCTCCTACGGGGGGCAGCCGGAGACGGCCCCGCAGCCCTCGTCGTCCGACACCGACGGCAACCGGCTGCCGACCGTCGACGAACTCCTCCAGCGGATCCAGGCGGACCGGCGCAAGGACGAGCCGACCGGGCCGTCGGCGTCCTACGGCGCGTCGGCGTCGTTGAGCGACCCGCTGAACGACCCGCTGGCCGGGGACGGCGACTACGGCTCCGGCTGGCAGCCCTCGTCCTCCCCGCGGTATGAGTCCGACCCGCTCAGCGCGCCCTCCTACGGCTCGTCCTCCTACGGGACCGAGCAGCAGGGCTACCCGACGGCACCGGCCTACGGCGAGCCCGCGCCACGGTACGAGGACCCGCTGGGCGGCTACAACGGCGGTCAGCCGGGCCAGCCGGGCCAGCCCGCCCCCCCGTCCTATGGCTCCTACCCGGGGCAGAACGGGACGGAGCCCGGCCGCTACGGCGACTTCACCGGCAACAGCTTCCCCGGCGCGAACGGCGAACAGCAGCAGCAGCGCTCCACCGAGGACTGGGACAGTTATCGCGATTACCGGCATTGATTTGACCCTGGGTGACCCCGAGTCTGTGATTCGATACGGAGTGTGACACTCGAACCACAGGCTGTAGTCAAACGTTTCCTTTCGCCCGGACGGGACGTGCCCGCGTCGTTCGTGGTCTTCCTGGTGGCGATGCCCCTCTCGCTGGGCATCTCGGTGGCCTCGGGCGCGCCGGTGGCCGCGGGGATCATCGCCGCCGTCGTCGGCGGGATCGTCGTGGGGCTGTGCGGCGGCTCCCCGCTCCAGGTGAGCGGGCCGACCGCGAGCCTCACCGTGATCGTCGCCTCGATGGTCAGCCTCTACGGATGGCGGGCCACCTGCGCGATCACCATGTGCGCGGGCATCCTGCAGATCGCGCTGGGCGCCTGCCGGGTGGCGCGGGCCGCCCTCGCCGTCTCCCCAGCGGTCGTGCACGGCATGCTCGCCGGAGTCGGCGTGGTGCTGGTCCTCTCCCAGTTGCACATCGTGCTGGGCGGAAGTCCGCAGACCTCGGCGCTGGCCAACCTCAGGGAACTGCCAGGGCAGCTCCTCACCCAGCACTCGGTGGTGGTGAGCCTCGGCGTGCTGACCATCGCGGTGCTGCTCGTCTGGGAGCGCACCCCGTGGCAGCGGGTGCCGGCGCCGCTGGTGGCGATCGCCACCGCCACGCTGGCCGCCTGGCTCTGGGGGGCCGACGTGCCGCGCGTCGACCTGCCCGGCTCCCTGCTGGGCCACTGGACGCCGCCGCAGGCGCCGCACGCGCCGCTGCCCGACATCATCGGCTCGATCGTCGCGGTGGCGCTGGTCGCCGCGGTGGAGTCCCTGCTGTGCAGCGTGGCGATCGACCGCATGCGCCCGGTGAGTGTGCCGCGCAGCGACCTGGACCGGGAACTGGTCGGCCAGGGCGCGGGCAACCTCGTCTCCGGCCTGCTGGGCGGTCTCCCCATCGCCGGGGTCATCGTCCGCAGCACCACCAACGTGCGGGCGGGGGCGCTGACCCGCGGCTCGGCGATCCTGCACGGCGTGTGGGTGCTGGTGCTGTCCCTGTCGTGCGGCGCGGTGATCGAGCAGATCCCGCTGGCGGCGCTGGCGGCCCTGCTGGTGACGCTGGGGCTGCGCCTGATCAACCGGACGCATCTGCGGGGACTGCGCCCGCACCGGGAGACCCTGGTCTACTGGGTCACCCTGGGCGGCGTCGTCATCCTCGGCCCCGGCGAGGGCGTGCTGATCGGCATGGGACTCGCCGCCTGCCTGGCGCTGCGGCGGCTCACCCGGGTCTCGGTGCGCACCGAGCAGCGCGAAGGCCGCTGGCATGTGGTGGTGGCGGGGTCGCTGACGTTCCTCAGCGTCCCCCGGCTGACCGCCGCGCTCACCCAGATCCCGTCCGACGCCTCCGTCGACCTCGACCTCGATGTTGACTTCATGGACAACGCCGCGTTTGACGCTATTCATACCTGGCGCGTTTTCCATGAACGTATGGGAGGTAGGGTCGATATCGATGAGATCCACGAGTCCTGGTATGAGAGCGCGATGACTGGAGAGACCTCGCCGCCGCGCAAGTCCCCCTCGGGGGGGCGCTGGTGGGCGCCTTGGGCCAACCGCAAAGGGCGGACCGAACACCTGGAGGAGTCCTCACCCCGTGAGATCCTCCTGGCCGGGGTGCGGGAGTACCACGGGAGCACGGCACGGCTGGTCCAGCCGATCATGGCCGAGCTCGCGATGGCCCAGACCCCAGACCACCTGTTCATCACCTGCGTCGACTCGCGGGTCGTTCCCAACCTCATCACCGCCAGCGGGCCCGGAGACCTGTTCATCACCCGCAACGTGGGGAACCTGGTGCCGCGCCACGGGGTCAAGGTCGCGGACGACTCGGTGATGGCGTCGGTCGAGTACGCGACGTCCGTGCTGAACGTCAAGACCATCACGGTCTGCGGCCACTCCATGTGCGGCGCGATGGCCGGTGTGCTGGGCGGCGGC
>JAFACJ010000081.1 GCA_023425615.1 Actinomycetes bacterium | reverse complement strand
ATTTTGATCTGGCACTCGGATGTGACCTGAGTCACCATTCCGCCGGATAGTGTTCCGTTACCAGATTTTTCAATGAAGCGGATGTTACCAGCGGTCCGCAGAGGCGCCGGGAGGGGTTCTGGAACGTGTCCTTAATGCAATAGATCACGGTCGGGAAACAGCGCCGCCGGGTGCCGCGCACGCCGGCACCCCCGCGCGGAAGCCCAGGCCGCTGCCGGTGACCCGCAGCGCCCCGCCCCGGTGCGGGATGAAGAGCGCCTCCCCGCAGCGCAGCCGTTCCCGTGCCGTGCCGCGGACCACCTCCAGTTCGCCCTCCAGGCACAGCAGTGCCCCCGGGCCCGGCTCCGCGACCTCCACCGCCGGGTCGGGGCGCAGCCGGGTGAGCTGGAACTGGGAGACCGGGGCCGGGTAGAGGTCCTCCCCGCCGGCCAGCGCCACCGGGCCGACCAACTCCGGCAGGCCCGGCGTGAAGTCGGTGACCGCGAGCAGTTCGGGAAGGTCGATGTGCTTGGGGGTCAGCCCCCCGCGCAGCACGTTGTCGGAGCTGGCCATGATCTCCACCCCGGTGCCGCGCAGATAGGCGTGGATGGTGCGGGGCCTGGCGAACAGCGCCTGGCCGGGGCTGAGCACCACCCGGTTGAGCAGCAGCGCGGTGACCACGCCCGGGTCGTGGGGGTAGCGTCCGGCCAGCCGTGCCGCCCAGCCGCCGAGCGGGAGCACCTCGCCGACCAGGGCGGTGCGGTCGCCGGGCGGCCAGCCCGCCAGCAGTTCCAGCGCCTCGCGCGGACCGCCGCGCTCCACCGCCAGCGCCACCCGCTCCAGCCGGGCGCCGCCCGGCTCCCGCAGCGCCGCCGCCGCCTCCGCCACCGGGCGAAACCCGCACAGCGCCTCGAATTCGGTCAGGGCGTAGACGAGTTCCGGTTTCGGCCAGTCGTCGTGGTAGCAGCGCTTGGGGTCGCCCACCGGGAGCCCGCAGGACTCCTCCCTGGCGAACCCGAGGACCGCCTGCTCGGCGTCCGGGTGCACCTGCAGGGACAGCGGCGCCTCGACCGCCAGCACCTTGAGCAAGAAGGGCAGCCGGTCGACGCCGGGACCCAGCAGCCGGACCGGCTCCCTGCCGATGTGCTCCAGCAGCGAGCCGCTTCCGGCGACCCGCGAGGGGTCGCCGGGGTGGGCGCCGATCCACAGTTCGGCCTCCGGGCCCGCGCTGGGCACGGGCCGGCCGAGCAGCCGGGCCAGGACGGCGCGCGAACCCCAGTCATAGGCTCGGATCGGGTTGTCCAGCCGCAGCAGCTCGGTCATGTGGTCATTTTCTCTCGGTCGTCAGGGGCGACCGAAAGAGTACTTGGTGACGAGCGACCTGAACGTCTTCAGTGACGACTTGTTGGCCTCCAGACGGTAGTCCGCCTTCTCAGCCTTCCGTTTGTCCATGTTGAACCAGATCAGACCGATGATGTCCTTGCGCTTCGCCACCGTCGTCACCAGGTCCGTGATCTCGGCGTTCCGGCCGGGACCGGTCTGGACGCCGGTCTCGGCGAGCAGGATCGGCTTCTTGGTGAACTTCTTGATCTGGTCGATGGTCGGCTTGAAGATCCACTTGAAGGTGGAGGTCTTCTGGTTGTTGCGGTAGTAGCCGATCACGCCGACCCAGTCGACATAGGCGTCGCCCGGGTAGTACGGCTTGAGCTTGACCTTCGGCATCGGGTAGATGACGTTCGGCGCCCACAGCCACACGACACGGGTGGCGCCCTCCTCCTTGAAGATGTCGTGCACGTGGCGCCACGCCCTCACGAACGTGGCGGGCTTGCTGTTCTTGGTGCCCCAGTCGTACCAGTAGCCGTTCATCTCGTGCGCGAAGCTGATCGAGACCGGCACGCCCGCGGCCTTGACCGCCTGGGCGTACTCGCGGATGTAGTCGTCGCTCTCGCCCGCCGCGATGTTCTCCAGCACGCCGACGCCGTGCGGCTCGATCTCCAGCTGCGGCAGCGCGCCGGCCTGGGAGGCGGTCTTGGCCCAGGCCGTGGGGAAGGGCGTGTACCACGCCTGGAAGTACTTGGCGATGTTCGGGGTGCGCCCCACGCTCTTCTTGAAGACCTTCGCCTGCTGGGCCGGCTTGTTCTTGTACTTGCCCTCGACGTAGATGCCCAGGTAGTCGCGTTTGGGCGCGCGCAGCGCCGCGTCGGAGTTCTGCCCCCCGGTCTGTCCCGGGTGCTGCTGCCCCTGGGCCGGGGCGGTGGTCTCCGTCCCGGGAGCGCCGACCTCCCCTCCGCTGGACGAGCACCCGGCGAGGAGCGCGAGCGGCAGTGCTGTTGCTACGGCGAACCGGAATCTCATCTGGCCTCCAGGCCGTTCGGGTGGGAAAGAGCGGCGGAGGACGAACCCTACCTGCGGGGACTCCTGGCGGCGAACCTGCTGCTGACTCCCCAGCGGGTCACCCGCCACATGGCCTCCGCCACGATGTTGCCGCTCATCTTGCTGACGCCGAGTTCGCGCTCGACGAAGTTGATGGGGACCTCCACGACGTGCAGGCCGGCACGGATGGCCCGCAACGCCATGTCGATCTGGAAGCAGTACCCGCGGGAGTCGACCTCGTCGAGGCCGATCTTCTCCAGCGCGGTACGCCGGAAAGCACGGTAGCCAGCGGTGGCGTCGTGCAGATGGATCCCGAGCATGAGCCTGGCGTAGGTGTTGCCGCCGCGAGAGAGCACCTCGCGCGACAACGGCCAGTTGTGCACCTTGCCTCCGGTCACCCAGCGGGAGCCGATGGCGAGGTCCGCGTTCCGCAGCGCCTCCAGGAGCAGTGACAGTTCCTCGGGCCGGTGCGACCCGTCGGCGTCCATCTCCACGATGACGTCGTAACCGCGGCCGAGGGCCCAGCGGAAGCCCTCCAGGTAGGCCGCGCCGAGGCCGTCCTTGGCCGTGCGGTGCAGCACGTGCACATGCTCGTCCTGCTCCGCCAGGGAATCGGCCAGGTCACCGGTGCCGTCCGGGCTGCTGTCGTCGACGACCAGCACGTCGGCATCGGGCGTCGCCGCCCGCACCCGCTGCACGATCAGCGGGAGGTTGAGCCGCTCGTTGTACGTCGGGATCACCACGACCACGGCGCCGAGCGGTTCGGGGGCGCTCATCTCCTGCCTCTCCTCACTGGGGAGCCACTCGGTGCTACTTCAGCTTCTTGGGGTTGAAGCCGAACGCCGCCTTGTGGATGTAGGTCTTGAAGGCCTTCGTGGACGACGCGCTGGAGTCGATGCGGAAGTCCATCTCGGTCGGCTTGTTGTAGCTGAACCACAGGAAGCCGACGACGTCCGAGCGCTTGGCCACACCGTACAGGAAGTCCTTGATGTCCTTGGCACGCCAGGGCCCCGGCTCCATGCCCATCTCGGGGATGAAGATCGGCTTCTTGGAGAACTTCTTGAACGCCCGGATGGTGGGCATGAACAGCGAGTCGAACGTGTGGTACCAGTTGTTCTGGTGGTAGTAGTAACCCACGACGCCGAGCCAGTCGACGTAGGAGTCACCGGGGTAGAACTGCTTCAGCCCCACCTTCGGCCGGGCCCCGATCTGGTTGGCCTGCCAGAGCCAGATCGCGTTCGTGGCGCCCTCGGCCTTGAAGATGTTGTGCATCCGCTTCCAGGCGCGCTTGAAGTTCGCGGGCGTGTTGCCGACCTGGCAGGCGTTGGACTCCGGCTTGGACGTCGCGCCGCAGTAGCCCCACGGGTACCAGTCGCCGTTGAACTCATGCCACGGGCTGAAGACGACCGGCACGTTCGCCTGGCGGATGCCGCGTGCCAGACCCCGGATGTAGGCGTCCTGCGCGCCGTTGGCCACATCGGCCAGCGTGACCTCTTCGGGGTTCTGCATCTCCAGTTCGTACTGCGGGATGGCGTTCGCCGCCCACAGCTGCCGCGCCCAGTTGGGGTCGAAGCCGGCGCCCCAGTTGAAGAAGCTCTTGATCATGTTCGGCTGCATGCCGACCTTGCGGCCCAGCGTGTTGCGGTCGGCGATCTGGTTGCGGGCCTGGTCGGTGAAGACACCGAAGACCTCGCGCCGCGGGTAGATCAGCTTGTTCACGTTGTAGGCGCCGGGCGCGTTGTAGCGCTTGAAGCCCTTCGGCGCCTTCATGTTGTAGACGATCCGGCCGCCGCTGGCGCCGGTCGGCGGTGCCGTCTCCGTGGAGGGCGCGGCGACGGTGGTGGTGTCGTTCCCCCCGGCCGGCTTCGTCGACTTCGCCGGCTTGGAGGTCTCGGTGGTCTTGGGCCCGGTGGACTCCGGCTCCAGGACCATCGGCTCGGGTACTTCGTTCTCGTAGATGTCCCGGCCGTCCGCCTCCTGGTCGATGCTGACCTTGGGCTTCTCAGGAGCGGCGGAGGTGTCGGTTCCGGACGCGCAACCGGCCGCGAGGAGCACCGGCAGCGCCAGCGCTACGAGGGGTCTCATGGACGTCATGTCAGATGTTGCTCCAGGTAGGGGGTGTTTCGGGTCACTCGGCCGGTGTGGCAGCCAGATCCTTCACCCAGATCTGGTGATTGCCCCCGGTCCAGCCGAGCCGGAAGGGAACCGCGGTCAGCATGCGGTAGCGACCGCCTGACCTGAGCTGGTCGAGCACCTTCTCGTCCGCGGTGGATCGCACCGGGGTCTCGATGATGACCATGTCGTAGGTGCCCTTCCGCAGAGCCGCCTCCAGGCCGGCGGCGCCGTTCTCGGATCTGCCCGTGATGGCCGTCCATTGCGACGACCGGTATTCCTCCATGTAGAAGCTGAAGGTGCCGGGGTTGGAGGCGAGGTAGCGGCCCTGGGCCGTGACCTCCCCGTCGAGCACCTTGGCGATGTTCTCGTAGTTGGGCCACAGGCTGTACTCGTACTCCGACTGCGCCATGCCCAGGGACAGCAGCGCGACGGCGGCCATGATGCCCAGCTGCGGGAAGCGGAAGTGCGCGCCGATCAGACGGACCAGGCCCACCCCGACCATCGCCCCCGCCATCAGCCCGGCGAAGGCGAGCTGGGGGCGCCACAGGGTGCCCGAGACCGGGGTGGCCATCAGCAGCAGCGGCGCCAGCAGGGCCGGCAGCAGGAACGTCAGGCCCAGCAGGGCGCGCCACAGGGGGCTCGGGTCGGGCGCCGCGCCCGTCGGCACCTCGCCCATCCGCGCCTTGCGCACGTACATGACGGCGCCGAGGAGCCCGAAGGCGAGGAACATGCCGAGCCAGTTGAACCAGCCCTGGAACAGGTCGGGCAGCGACTGGGTCTCCGGCGTCTCCAGGCCCGAGGTGGCGGCGACGTAGTAGCCGGCCGCGGCGAGGAAGGCGACGCCCAGCGGCAGCGCCCGCACCATCGCCTGGGAGGTCGAGGTGTGGCGCAGCGAGACCAGCACCACCAGCATCAAGACCGCGGGCACGTAGAACAGCGCCGAGAACTTCACGACCACCGCCAGCAGCGCGAACGGCGCGGCGGCGACCGCGGGCCAGAACGGCCCGCTGCGGCTGAGCACCACCAGCCAGACCGCGATGGCCAGCAGCAGGACCGACAGCGCGTCCTCGGTGGCCAGGGCGCCCACCACCAGGGTCGGCGCGAGCACGCAGAAGGCGCCGGCGGCGCTCAGGCCCACCCGCTCGTTGAACAGGCGGGTGGTCCAGGAGTAGAGGAGCCCGGTGGCGCACACCATGAAGATGGTGCTGAGGAACCGCATGCCCTGCAGGCCGATGCCTTTCTCCAGGGCGCCGGCGATGGCCGGGTACAGCGACGAGCCGGTGAAGAAGTCTCCGGCGCGGAACTCCGAGAGCACCTGCAGCTCGCCCGGGGAGGCGGAGTTGCGCAGCCGCAGTGACAGCAGCATCTGCATGAGCAGCAGGGTCAGCAGGACGAACCGGCTCAGCCAGGCGCGCCGTGCGCTGTTGCCCGGCGCCCAGGCGATCGGGGGGGCCGCGGGGATGCGGTAGGGGGCGGGGCGGACGTTGGACCGGTACTTGTTGGGCTGCGCCTCGGACTGAGGCTGTGGCTGTTCCCGGGACGGCCGAACGTCGAAACTCGTCTCAGTTGTCATTGATCAGCTGCTTCGGGTCGAATCCGAAAGACGGACCGTACTTCGGGCTCTGAAGGATCCGGCGGTACTGCGCGAGCGCGTTGGGCTGCGCCTCGACCCGGAAGTCGGTGATCTTCCCGAACTCTTCCTTCTTGATGTTGAACCATACGAAGCCGAGGACGTCTTTCTTGCGGAAGCTGCCGGCGAACAGGGCGGTGACGTCGTCCCTCTTGCGCAGGGTGGCGGTCGATCCCGTCTCGGCGATGACGAAGGGCTTCTTGGTGAAAGCCTTGACTTCCTTCATCGTAGGCCCGAAGACGTCCGAGAAGATCTTCTTGTTCTTCTCGGTCGGGGGGGTCGGCTCGTACATGTAGCCGCTGATGCCCACCCAGTCGACGTACTCGTCGCCCGGGTAGAACTCCTTGAGGTTGGGGATGTCCTTGGCCCGTGCGGTGTTCGGGCTCCACACCCAGATCACGTTACCCGCGCCGACCTTGGTGAAGATGTCGTGGATGTGCCGCCAGGCGGCGACGAAGTCCTCGGGCTTGTTCTCCTTGGACCTGCCGTCGTTGCCCTTGCAGGCGTCGCCGATGTCCTTCTCGGCCTTGGGCTTCTCGTTGGGCTTGCCCGCGTTGGAGTACATGCCGCTCCGGCTGCAGTACCCCCACGGGTACCACCAGCCGTTCATCTCGTGGCCGAAGGAGTAGGCCAGCGGGATGTTCGCCTTCTTGACGCCCACGGCGTAGGACGTGATGTCCTTGTCGTACTTGCCCTCGGCGTACTCCTTGAGGGTGCCCTCCATCGGCTCGACGTCGGCGAAGGGGAGCGCGCCCGCGTCCCAGACCGCCTTGTTCTCCTTCTCCTTGAAGATCGCGCCGACCTCCTCGAAGTACTTCAGGAGGTTGTGCGGCTTGCCCGCCAGTTCGTCGAACTCCTTCATCCGCTTGACGCCCGAGGCGATCGTGCCGTCGTAGGCCAGGCCGAGGTAGTCGGCCTCGGGCCGGATCAGCTTGCGGATGTCGACCGGGTCGACGGGGGGAACGTCACTGATCTCCTGTGCCGCGTGGTAGGCGTCGCGGTCCAGGGAGGGGTCGCCGCAGGCGGCCAGGGCGAGGGCGCCGGCCAACGCGAGGGCGAGGGCCCGAAGGCCACGGGAGGCGTTCATCAGTCTTCGTCAGCCTTCAGGAATTCACGGGGCTCGACCAGGACCCGGCCCACGACCACGGCGTAGAACAGCGCCGTGCTCAGCGCCATCGCCACGTCCGGCGGGTACATGGTAGCCGTGCGCCAGCAGGCCAGACCGACCCAGATCACCGAGCAGCCGCCGCTCCAGATGGCGTAGGCCATGATGACGCGGCGCATCTTGTTCTTCTTCACACCGCTGGAGCCCGACGGCTTCCAGCCCATCTCGCGGCCGCGCATCATGTCCCACAGGGCGAACACGTGCGCCCAGCCCTGCATCATGCCCACGGCCCATGCCTCGAGGCGGAAGGGCGCGCGGTGCCAGGCGGGGAAGATGATCGTCGCGTAGATGAGGCTGGGCAGCAGCCACACCATGTGCTTGAGGTTCATCAGGTGCGGCGCGCCGATGAGCATCATGATCGGCAGGATCGGCGCGACGAAGGTGAACAGCGCGGTGTGCAGGTAGTAGAGCATGCCGGCCGCGAACGACATCTTGGTCGAGAACGGCAGCGGCGCCTTCCAGAACTTCTTGGCGCCCAGCAGCGAGAAGGAGCCCATGCACCAGCGGTACTGCTGGTTGTGGAAGGCACCGGCGTTGTCGGGGCACACGCCGGCCGACAGGGCGATGGGCAGGTACTTGGTGCCCCAGCCCAGGACCTGGAGGTCGTAGCCGGTGTGGATGTCCTCGGAGTGCTCGATGAGCGTGGTGCCGTTGTTGTCGTTCAGGGCGGCGCGGCGGTACACCGCGCAGCTCCCCACGCAGATCGAGCCGTTGCGGCGCTGCCGGGAGACCTGGACCGAGCGGTAGAAGAGCTCCTGCGAGGCGCCCGCGCCGCGCTCCACCCAGGTCTGGTGGTCGAGGACGCGGAAGAACTGCGGGGTCTGGACGATGCCGACGTCCTGCTCGTCGTACATGATCGGCAGGACCTCGTTGAGGATGTCGTGCCGCGGCGCGAAGTCGGCGTCCAGCAGGAGGATGAAGTCGCCGTCGGAGCTGTGGAAGCCGAACTGGAGGTTGCCGGCCTTCTTGTACCAGCCGCGGTTGGGCCGGGAGCCGTAGCGGAACCCGAAGTCGGCGGCCATCGCGGCGAGCTCGGGGCTGGCGCCGTCGTCCAGGACGTAGGGGACCACCTTGCCGGGGTAGTGCTCCACGACCTTGCGCACGGCCGTCCACGTGTTGTGGATGACCTCGATCGGCTCACCGCAGACCGGCAGGAAGACGTCGACGCTCGGGTAGGACTCCGGCCTCCAGTTAGCCACGATCTTCTTGTGGTGCTTGATGTCGAAGTTCTTGGTGAAGAGGTCGAGACGCAGCGACAGCAGGTAGTTGAGCGCCGTGAAGAACAGGAACGGCGCCGCGAGCCACAGCTCGCTGATCGAGACGAACTTGATGGCCGTGATCGCCAGGCAGATGAAGCTGACGAGGCTGCAGACGTTGAGGACCCACACGTACCGGTCGACGTAGGAGTACTTCTCCTCGTCGTTCGGCGGCTGCGGCAGCAGCGGCGAGGGG
>JAFACJ010000074.1 GCA_023425615.1 Actinomycetes bacterium | reverse complement strand
CGTCCAGGGAGAAGTAGCCGATGGCCCCGGAGTACACGCCTCTCGGCCCCTCCTCCAGCGCGTCGATGATCTCCATCGTGCGGATCTTGGGGGCTCCCGTCATGGATCCGCCGGGGAACGCCGCGCGGACGCAGCCCACCGCCGAGACGTCGTCCCTGAGCGTCGCCCGTACCGTGCTCACGAGCTGGTGGACCGTCGTGTAGCTCTCCACGTCGAAGAGCGGGCCGACCTCGACGGATCCAGTCCGCGCCACTCCGCCGAGATCGTGCCGGACCAGATCCACGATCATGAGGTTCTCGGCCCTGTCCTTGGCGCTCACCGCGAGTTCCGCGCGGAGCCTGCCGTCCTCCGCCGGGTCGGCGGACCGGGGTCTGGTGCCCTTGATCGGCTTGGACTCCACCCGCCCGTCCGCCGACACGCGGAGGAAGCGTTCGGGGGAGGCGCTCAGCACCGCCAGGCCGCCGAAGCGGAGCAGGGCGCCGAACGGTACCGGATCCTGCTCGCGCAGCCTCCGGTACAGCGTCCACGGGTCCTCACGCAGCGGGCCGGTCAGCATGTTGGTCAGGCATACCTCGTAGGTCTCCCCCGCGCGGATCTTCTCCTGGCAGGACTCGATCTTCCGGAGGTAGTCATCACGCCCGTGGCGCAGAGTGAGCCGGCCCGTCCACGGGACTCCGGCGGCGGCGTGACGGACGTCCGGCGGTCCCGCGAGGCGGCGCTCCGTCTCATCCAGCCACGACACCGCGGCGCGGTCGTCGCCGATCTCGCTCAGGGCCAGGAGATGGACGTCCCCCTCCTCGTGGTCGAAGGCGATCGCGCGGTCAGCGAAGATCATCGAGGCGTCCGGGTGGGGTGACCCGTGTGCCCGCGCGCCACCGCACTCGGCCTTGAGCTCGTATCCCAGGTAGCCGACCCACCCGAGCGCGAACCCGAAAGGCAGGTCGGGGACCCGGGTGGGGTGTTCGCGCAGGTCATGCTCCAGCCAGTCGAAGAAGGACCGGCGGTGCACCCGGACTCCGCCGTCCGCGGACGTCACGGAGATCTCCCGGGTCCGCACGTCCGCGGTCATCACGCGGGCCAGGGGCCCGGAGGCGTCGCCCATGAAGGAGAACCGCCCGCCGCCCTCCCCCGAGCGGCTGCTGTCGAGCCAGAAGGCATGGTCGGATCCGGCGAACAGCGCTTCGAAGACCCGCTCCGCGTCGGCCTTCGGCGAGATCTTCCGCGCGGTCACCTCGAAGCGGTCACGCGGCCGGATCCGGGACCGGGGACGTGCGTCGGGGGAAGGGCGGACGGCTCGCCGCCGTCCGTGCTTGCGGGTGAGGTCCAGGAAGTTGCCGACGATGCGGCGGCCGTGCTCCGTGCGGATCGACTCGGGGTGGAACTGCACGCCCCAGATCGGCCTGGTCCGGTGCCGCACGCCCATGAGGACGCCGTCGTCCGACCAGGCCACCGGTTCCAGCACCGCCGGTAGTTCCGCGACGGCCAGCGAGTGGTATCTGATGGCGGAGAACGGGGACGGCACGTCGTGGAACAGGTCGTCGCCGGTGTGCGACACCAGGGACGGCAGGCCGTGACGCACCTCCGGCGCGGGACCCACCCGTCCGCCGAACACCGAGCAGATCCCCTGGTGGCCCAGGCAGACCCCGAGCAGCGGGATCCGGGTGTGAAGGATCACCTCGCGGCAGATCCCGAAGTCACCGGGGCGGTCGGGGGAACCGGGGCCCGGAGAGATGATCACGTTGTCGAACTCGCACAGCGATCCCGCCGTCCAGGCCGGATCGTCGTTGCGGATGACCGTGGGCCGGCCGCCCGCCTCGGCGACGTACTGGATCAGGTTGTGCGTGAAGGAGTCGTAGTTGTCGATGACCAGCGTGCGCAGGGGGTACCCGAGACCGCCCTCGGAGTCGGTCGGAAAATCCATGTTCATGCTTCCTGCGAGGGAGTACCCGGCCAGTCAAGCAGCTCCACCGCAGGCGGACATCATCCGCTCCCCCGCGATGCCGGCCCGGGGGCTCCGGGCCGGCAGCGCGGTCGGCGGGTCAGGCGGCTTCGAGGCCGGTCACGGGGAGCCTGTCGAGGCTGCGCGTCGTGTTGTTGATCCGCCGCTCGCCCTGGCCGACGGTGTAGCGCCGGACCCGGCGGGCCAGCGCGCCGATCACCGCGAACGCCTCCAGGCGGGCGAGGCCCTGGCCCGCGCAGCCGTGCGTGCCGTAGCCGAAGGACAGGTGGTCGGCGGGGTTGCGCCTGACCTGGAAGCTCTCGGGTGCCTCGTAGTGGCGCGGGTCGCGGTTCCCCGCGCCCATGAGGACCGCCACCTGCGAGCCGGCGGGGATGACGGTCCCGCCGATCTCGACGTCCTCGGTGGCGAGCCGGCCGATGGCGGGGACCGGCGCCTCGTACCTGAGCACCTCGTTGAAGGCGGAGGGGATCAGCGACGGGTCCTCGCGGACGAGGTCGAACTGCTCGGGGTGCGCCGCGAAGAGGGCGATGGCGTTGCCGATGGCGGCGATCGTGGTGTCCATCCCCGCCGCGACGTACTGGTGGATGATCATCCCGCAGCTCTCGTAGGGGATCTCGCCGCGCTCGGAGGCGGCGAAGATCGCCCGGCCCATGCTGCCCTCGGCCAGCTCCTCGGCCTTGATGTCGTGCGCCCAGGCGAACAGCTCACCGGCGACGGGGAAGCTGGCGACGGCCCGCTCGTTCATCGGGCCGAGCACGTTGAAGGCGGCGTAGCCCCAGTCGAGGATCTTCTCCCTGACATCTCCCCGCACCCCGATGAGGTCCATCACGACCGCCAGGGGCAGCGCCCTGGCCAGGTCGTCCATCGCGTCGAACGTCCCGCGCTCGACGAGCGCCGCCACCATGGCGTCGGCCTTGGCGTCGATGCCGTCCTTGAGCTTGCGGACCGCGCGCGGGGAGAGGTTCTCCGTGAGCGCGCTGCGGAGCCGCTGATGGTCCGGGGGGTCGGTCGCGAGGGAGGTCCCCACGAGTGCCTCGTTCATCCGGTCGTTGAAGGCGACGGACTTGGAGGAGAACAGACCCGGGTCCGACAGCGCCTCACGGATCGTGTCGTAGCGCGTCAGCGCCCACACCCCGGTCTTCTCCAGATGGACGACGGCCGCCCGTTCTCTCAGCTCGGTGTAGTGGGGATGGGGATCCAGCAGGACCTCGTCCGAGAAAAGGTCGAGATCGGGAATGCCCCGGGTGTCCACAGCCATCAGCGCACCTCACGCAAGGTTCGGGAGTCACGAAGGTGGGAAGCGCCGCACGCACCGCCCGGTGCATTCAAAGGGAACGAGATGGCATGACACAAATGAATAGTACTCATGGGAATCATGCATAAGCCGAATAGGCCGCTGGACTCAGGGGATTCCCGGCGGGCTCGGCTCCAGCGAGGCCACGGCTTCGCGGAGGATTCCGCGCAGCCAGTCCTTGAAGTGGTCGTCGTAGAGCCATGGATTCCAGATCATGTCGATGCCGAGGCCCGGCATGGGGAAGGGGAACTCCTCGATGCGCAGGTCGAGGAAGCCCCGGAGCACGTCGGCGGCACGGAACCGGTGCACCGCCACTCCCCCGGAGCCGGCCACCAGGTGCGGGATCAGCAGGTTGTCCGAGACGCGGTCGCGCACCCGGTACGGGACGCCTCGCTCGTCCAGGACCAGGTACGGCTCGGAACGCTGCGGCGATCCGTCGAACACCACGTGGGGCAGCGTCGTCAGCAGGTCGATGGCGCTCGCCTCCTCGGGCGCGTCGGAGGAGGCGATGACGACCCAGCGGTCGTCGTACAGCCGCTCGCGCGGATGGGCGGAGGCGAACGTCCCCGACAGCAGCATCACGTCGGCGCCCTCGTCGGCGAAGACGGCGTCGGAGACGGTCGTCATGGTCCGCAGCCGCAGTACGGCGTTGGGCGCGCGCCGGGCCAGCAGCCGCGCGAGCGCACTGGCGATGACGATCGCCTTGCTGGTGGTCATCGCCACGGTGATCACACGGCGGTCGACGGCCGGGTCGAAGGAGCGGGAGTCGACGATGCGCGCGGTCTGCCGCAGCGCCCGCCGCAGCGGGACGAGCAGTTCGGCGGCGCGCGGGGTGAGCGTCATCTCCTTGCC
>JAFACJ010001052.1 GCA_023425615.1 Actinomycetes bacterium | reverse complement strand
GCCCTCGACCGTGCCGCGCAGGGCGGGTGCCGCCGTGGCGGCGCGGCTGGGATGGGCGGTGAGGCCGAAGGCGGCGGCGCCGAGCGCGGCGCCCCTCAGGAGCCCGCGGCGGGAGAGGGGGCGGGGGGTGGCCTCGTGAGGCGTGTCGAGGGTCACAGCGCCCTATGAGACCACACCCCCGGTTGTGACATCAATAACCGGGATGTCACCTTCACACGCCGCGCAGATGCCCCTCGCCCGTGAAGACGTACTTGGTGGAGGTCAGCTCGGGCAGGCCCATCGGGCCACGGGCGTGCAGCTTCTGGGTGGAGATGCCGATCTCCGCGCCGAACCCGAACTCCCCGCCGTCGGTGAACCTGGTGGAGGCGTTGACGCCGACCGCCGCCGAGTCCACCAGCGCGACGAACCGCTTGGCCGCCTGCTGGGAGCCGGTGACGATCGTCTCGGTGTGGCCGGAGCTGTAGGCGCGGATGTGCTTGACCGCGTCGTCGAGCGAGTCGACGACCGCCGCGGCGATGTCGAGCGACAGGTACTCGACGCGGTAGTCCTCCTCCGTCGCCGGGACGACGTCGGAACCGTAGGCGCGGACGCGTTCGTCGCCGTGCACCGTCACGCCCTTGTCCTTCAGCGCCTCCAGGGCGCGCGGCACGAACACGTCGGCGATGTCCCGGTGCACGAGGAAGGTCTCGGCGGCGTTGCAGACCGACGGCCGCTGCGTCTTGGAGTTGACGAGGATGTCCAGGGCCATCTCCACGTCGGCGGCGGCGTCCACGTACACGGTGCAGTTGCCGACGCCCGTCTCGATGACCGGGACCGTCGACTCCTCGACCACCGAGTTGATGAGCGAGGCGCCGCCGCGCGGGATCAGGACGTCCACCAGGCCGCGCGCCCGCATGAGGTGCTTGACCGACTCGCGGTCGCGGCCCGGGACGAGCTGGATGGCGTCGGCCGGCACGCCCGTGCCCTCCAGCGCCTCGCGCATGACGTCCACCAGCGCGGTGTTGGAGTCGTACGCCGAGGACGAGCCGCGCAGCAGGACGGCGTTGCCGCTCTTCAGCGTGAGGGCCGCGGCGTCGACCGTCACATTGGGGCGGCCCTCGTAGATGATGCCGACCACGCCCAGCGGCACCCGCAGCTGGCGCAGCTCCAGACCGTTGGGCAGGGTGTAGCCGCGCACGACCTCGCCGACCGGGTCGGGCAGGCCCGCCACCTCGCGGACCGCGGCGGCGATGCCGACCAGCCGCTCCGCCGACAATGCCAGCCGGTCGAGCATGTAGTCGGCGGTGCCCGCCTCGCGCGCCCGTTCCAGGTCGACGGCGTTGGCCTTCAGGATCTCCTCGGTCCTGGCCGTGAGCGCGTCGGCGATGGCGTGCAGCGCCGCGTCCTTCACGCCGCGCGGCAGCGGAGCGAGGTCCGCCGCCGCGGCCCGCCCGCGGGCCGCCACCTCCAGAACCTGCTCGCGCGTACCCTCGCTCATCGCCTGACTCCTCTTCCCGGCTCCGCGGAGCCGTGCCTTCCCCGTCCGCACGGCCGGGGTCCCCATTCTCCGCCGCGGGCACGGCGCCCGCGAGGCGTTTACCGCAGCGCCCCTCAGCGCGACGGGTCGAGCACCACCAGGTCGTCCCGGTGGATGATCTCGCGTTGGTACTCGGGCCCCAGCTCCCGGGCCAGCCAGCGGGTGGACCTGCCCATGAGGTCGGGGATCTCCGACGCGTCGTAGTGCACCAGGCCGCGCGCCACCGTCCGCCCGTCGGGGCCGCACAGGTCGACGGGGTCCCCGGCGGCGAAGTCGCCGCGCACACCCGTCACCCCGGCCGGCAGCAGCGACTTGCGCCGGTTGACGACGGCGTGGACGGCGCCCTCGTCCAGGATCAGTTTGCCCTGGCCCGTCGTCGCGTGCGCCAGCCACAGGTGCCGGGTCGAGGGACGCTGCCCGTTGGGATGGAAGTAGGTGCCCACCTCCGCCCCCTCCAGCGCCTGCGCGGCGGCCGAGGCGCTGGTGAGGACGGTGTGCACGCCGGCGCCCGTGGCGATCCTGGCGGCCTCGACCTTGGTGACCATCCCGCCGGTGCCGACCTTGCTGCCGGCCGAGCCCGTCTGGACGCCCCGCAGATCGGCGCCCGAGTACACATCGTCGATCCGGCGGGAATCCGGCAGCCGCGGATCGCCCGTGTAGAGGGCGTCGACGTCCGACAGCAGCACCAGCGCGTCGGCGCGGACCAGATGGGCGACCAGCGCCGCCAGGCGGTCGTTGTCGCCGAAGCGGATCTCGTCGGTGGCGACCGTGTCGTTCTCGTTGACGATCGGCACCATGCCCAGGCGCAGCAGCGCCAGCAGGGTGCGCTGGGCGTTGTTGTGGTGGGCGCGGCGGATCATGTCGTCCGCCGTCAGCAGCACCTGGCCCACCCCCAGGCCGTGCCGGTGGAAGGAGGAGGTGTAGCGCGCCACCAGCAGCCCCTGCCCGACGCTCGCCGCCGCCTGCTGGATGGCCAGGTCGCTGGGTCTGCGGGTCAGCCCGAGCGGGCCGAGGCCCGCGGCGATCGCGCCGGAGGAGACGAACACGACCTCGCTTCCCGCCTTGCGGCGTTCGGCGAGCACGTCCACCAGGGCGTCGATGCGGTCGTTGTCGATGGTGCCCTGCGGGGTCGTCAGCGACGACGAGCCCGCCTTGACCACGATCCGCCGGGCACCGGCCAGCGCCGGCCTGAGGGTGTCCATGCTGCTGCCTGCTTCCTTGAGCCGGAGGGTCTACCAGTCCGAGAGGCGTCGGTCCGTGCCGCGGGGGCCCGGGGCGATCTCCCCGGCGGAGAGTTCCGGATGCCAGTCGAAGACGACGGACTCCTCCCGGGTGCCGATCATGACGGTCGCCCCGTCCTCGGCTCCCGCCCGGCGCAGGGCGTCCTCGATGCCGAGGCGGTTCAGCCGGTCGGCGAGGTAGCCCACCGCCTCCTCGTTCTGGAAGTCGGTCTGGCGCACCCAGCGCACCGGCTTGGTGCCGGTGATGAGGTACTGGTTGTCGCCCACGGTCTTGATCTCGAACTCCGGGCCCGCCACCGGGGCCGGACGCAGCACCAGCCGGGTCGGCTCCTGGGGCGGCTGGGCGGCCCGGTGCGCCGCGACCATCTCGGCCATCGCGAACGACAGCTCCCGCAGACCCAGGTGCGCGGCGGCCGAGACCTCGAAGACCCGCAGCCCGCGGGCCTCGAACTCGGGCCTGACCAGCTCGGCGAGGTCCTTCCCGTCGGGGACGTCGACCTTGTTGAGGACCACGACGCGCGGCCTGTCCCGCAGCGGGATCACGCCCTCCCCGGCGAACAGCTCGTCGTAGGCGGCGAGCTCGCGCTCGATGACCTCGAAGTCGGTGACCGGGTCGCGGCCCGGCTCCAGGGTGGCGCAGTCCAGGACGTGCGCCAGCGTGGAGGAGCGCTCGATGTGCCGCAGGAACTCAAGGCCGAGGCCCTTGCCCTGGCTGGCGCCCTCGATCAGGCCCGGCACGTCGGCGACGGTGAAGACCGTCTCACCGGCGCTGACCACGCCGAGGTTGGGGATCAGGGTGGTGAACGGATAGTCGGCGATCTTGGGCTTCGCCGCCGAGAGCGCGGCGATCAGGGAGGACTTGCCGGCGCTGGGGAAGCCGACGAGCGCCACGTCCGCGACGGTCTTGAGTTCCAGCACCACGTCGAGTTCGTCGCCCGGCTCGCCCAGCAGGGCGAAACCGGGTGCCTTGCGCTTGGCCGAGGCCAGCGCCGCGTTGCCGAGCCCGCCGTGCCCGCCCCTTGCCGCGATGTAGCGGGTGCCCTCGCCGACGAGGTCGGCCAGCACCTCGCCGCCCTTGGTCTTCACGACCGTGCCGTTGGGGACCTTGAGGATCACGTCCTCGCCGTTGGCGCCGTTGCGCAGGGAGCCGGCGCCCGGCTTGCCGTTGCCGGCCTTGCGGTGCGGGCGGCGGTGGTAGTCCAGCAGGCTGGAGGTGCCCGAGTCGACCTCCAGGACCACATCGCCGCCCTTGCCGCCGTTCGCGCCGTCCGGGCCGCCGAGCGGCTTGAACTTCTCGCGGTGGACGGACGCGCACCCGTGCCCGCCGTTGCCCGCCGCGATGTGCAGGACGACCCGGTCCACGAAGTCAGCCACTGTGCGCTCCTGTATCAGCCGGGTCGCTCGTCCCGGGTTCGCGATCGTTCCGGGCCGGAAGACCCCGGATAAAAAGCAAGGGCGGACCAGTGCAGGTCCGCCCTCGGTACAACCAGATGCCCGCGCGGATTACTCCGCGGCCGGGACGATGCTCACGGCGCGGCGGCCGCGGTAGCGGCCGAACTCGACGGTGCCGGCGACCAGCGCGAACAGCGTGTCGTCGCGGCCGATGCCGACGTTCAGGCCCGGGTGGTGGTGGGTGCCGCGCTGGCGGATGATGATCTCGCCGGCCTTGACGGCCTGGCCGCCGTAGCGCTTGACGCCGAGGCGCTTGGACTCGGAGTCGCGACCGTTGCGGCTGGAGGACGCGCCCTTCTTGTGTGCCATCTGCTCGTCTCCTTTACTTCGCCGAGATACCGGTGATCTTGACCTGGGTGTACGGCTGGCGGTGACCCTGACGCCGCTTGTATCCGGTCTTGTTCCGGTAGTGCATGATGTTGATCTTGGGGCCCTTGACCGCGCCGAGGACCTCGGCGGAGACCGTGAACTTGGCCAGCTCGTCGGCGGCGGAGACGACGTTCTCGCCGTCCACGACCAGCACGGCCGGGAAGGTGACGGTGGCGCCGACCTCGGCGCCCAGCTTGTCGACGTTCAGGACGTCGCCCTCGGCGACCTTCTCCTGGCGCCCACCCGCACGAACAATCGCGTACACAGCGGTACCTTTCGCTTGTTTCTTCCAGAGCCCCTGCGTGAGG
>JAFACJ010000955.1 GCA_023425615.1 Actinomycetes bacterium | reverse complement strand
GCTCACGCCTCCGGAGCGGGCCGGGCCGGTGGGCTTCGGGGAGGACAATGGGGGCATGACGCGGGTGATCGCCGGGGTGGCGCGGGGCAGGAGGCTGGTGACGCCCGAGGGGCGGGACACCAGGCCGACCAGCGACAGGGCCAGGGAAGGGCTGTTCTCCACCGTCTCGGCGCTGCTGGGATCGCTGGAAGGCGCACGGGTGATCGACCTGTTCGCCGGGTCGGGGGCGGTGGGCCTGGAGTCGCTGTCCCGTGGCGCGGAGCACGCGCTGCTGGTCGAGGCGAACGCCAAGGCGGCGAGGGCGATCAGGGAGAACATCAGGACGCTGGGGCTGCCGGGCGCCGAGCTGGTGGTGGACAGGGCCGAGCGGGTGGTGGCCCGTCGGCCGGAGGAGCCGTACGACTTCGTGTTCGCCGACCCGCCCTACGCGGTGCACGACGAGGCGGTCGTCGGCCTTCTGGAGGGGCTGCGCGATCACGGGTGGCTGGCGCCGGACGCGCTGGTGGCCGTGGAACGGGCCAGCAGGGGAGCGCCCCTGGCCTGGCCCCGGGGGTATGAACCCGAACGGGACCGCAGGTACGGGGAGGCGATCTTCTACTACGCGTCACACGTGTGATGCCCAGGGCGCTGCAAGGACGCTCTGATGCGATTTGGTACGGTCTCGCCGTTCAAGCCGAAGGGAATGGTGGTCGTGCGCCGTGTCGTCTGTCCGGGCTCCTTCGACCCGGTGACCAATGGGCATCTTGACATCATCAGCAGGGCCTCTCGCCTCTATGACGAGGTGGTGGTGATGGTGTCCATCAATCTTGCGAAGAAGAGCCTGTTCACGGTGGAGGAGCGGCTCGAACTGATCCGCCTGGTCACCGCTGACTACGGAAACGTCAAGGTGGACGCCTTCCGCGGGCTCACCGTCGACTACTGCAGGCAGCACGACATCCCCGTGATCGTGCGGGGCCTGAGGGCGGTCACCGACTACGACTACGAGTTGCAGATCGCCCAGATGAACCACCGCATGTCGGGGGTGGAGACCCTCTTCATGGCGACCAACCCGCTGTACGCCTTCCTGTCCTCCAGTCTGATGAAGGAGGTCGTGCAGTGGGGCGGTGACGTGTCGGGCCTGGTTCCCGAGCTCGTGCACGAACGCCTGATCGAGCGCCTCAAGGGGGACTGAGCCCGCCCGTACCCCGCGAGTTGGGTTGGACCCCGGGCTTTCGGTATCCTTGGTGGTCGGCCATGCCTGACGTGGCGATCCAACCGTGCACGAAGGGGGAACCCTGTCCAGTCTTGATCCCAAGGCCCCGCTCGTCCTCGACACGAGAACGCTGGGCCGCCGTCCGGGATCGATGAAGGAGCAGCGGATCACCGCCCCGGCACCGGAGGGTCTCGGCGTCGAGATGGTCGGCGTTCCCAAGGACGCCGAACTCGAGCTGGACCTGCGGCTCGAATCGGTGATGGAGGGCGTGCTCGTCTCGGGCACGGCGCTCCTGCCCATCGAGGGGGAGTGCGCACGCTGCCTGGACGAGATCTCCTTCACGATGGAGGTGGAGTTCCAGGAACTCTTCGTCTACGACGACACCCGCTCAGCGGCGGGCGCCGGCGAAGACGAACACCGTCTGGAGGGAGATCTCCTCGATCTCGAGCCGGTGCTCAGGGACGCGGTGGTGCTCGCACTGCCGCTGTCCCCTCTGTGCCGGGACGATTGTCCCGGCCTCTGCGCGGAGTGCGGTGAACGGCTGGCCGATGTCGGTCCCGATCACTCGCACGACGTCGTCGACCCGCGCTGGTCGGCACTGCAGGGCCTTGTCGAAACACGAGAAGAAAGCCAGGAGGGCTGACAAGTGGCCGTCCCGAAGCGGAAGAAGTCCCGCAGCAACACCCGGCACCGCCGGTCCCAGTGGAAGGCGCCGCGCCCCGTGCTGGTGGAGTGCCCGCAGTGCCGTGACCAGAAGCTGCCCCACGTCGCGTGCGGCACCTGCGGCACCTACAACAAGCGCCAGGTCGTCGAGACGGCCTGAGCGTCCGGCAGGCAGCGAGTCCGGGGGTCGGTTCCGCGCGGTGCGCGCGGGGCCGTCCCCCGGCTTCGTAGAGGGCGGACCAGGAGCACCCGAGGCCGTGGCGCGCGCCGGACGGATCACCACCGGCGCGGACCTCGTCTTCCGGTCTCCCGGCTCACCGGTACCGCGGAACCGCAGGCCCGGCGCCCTCGTTTCGTCATCCCTTCACATGAGGAGCGAGGCATGACCGTCCCCACTTCCCAGCTCGAGGCACGGCTCGGCGTCGAGGTGGACCCGCAGTTGCTGGAGCGGGCGCTGACGCACCGCTCGTTCGCCTACGAGAACGGCGGGCTGCCCACCAACGAGCGGCTGGAGTTCCTCGGCGACTCGGTGCTCGGCCTCGTCGTCACCGACACCCTGTACCGCAACCACCCCGATCTGCCCGAGGGGCAGCTGGCCAAGCTGCGCGCGGCGGTGGTCAACATGAAGGCGCTGGCCGGCGTCGCCCGCTCCCTGCTGGACCTGGGCGCCCACATCCGGCTCGGCAGGGGCGAGGAGGGCACCGGCGGCAGGGACAAGTCCTCCATCCTGGCCGACACCCTGGAGGCGGTGATCGGCGCGGTGTACCTGGACCGCGGCCTGGCCGAGGCGTCGGCGCTGGTGCACCGGCTCTTCGACGAGCTGATCGCGCACTCGGCGAACCTGGGCGCCGGCCTGGACTGGAAGACCTCGCTGCAGGAGCTCACCGCGGATGAGGGCCTCGGCGTCCCCGAGTACCAGGTGACCGAGAGCGGCCCCGACCACCAGAAGGACTTCCGCGCCCGGGTGCGCGTCGGCGACCGCACCTACGGCGAGGGCAGGGGCCGCAGCAAGAAGGAGGCCGAGCAGAAGGCGGCCGAGGCGGCGTGGACGGAGATCCGCGCCGACGCCGGCAAGGGCGCCGATGCCTGAGCTGCCCGAGGTGGAGGTGGTACGGCGGGGGCTGGCCCGCTGGACCGCCGGCCGTACGGTGCGGGACGTGGAGGTGCTGCACCCGCGGGC
>JAFACJ010000900.1 GCA_023425615.1 Actinomycetes bacterium | reverse complement strand
CGCGGCGCCTCCAGCAGGACGCACTTCTCCAGCCGCAGCTCGCACTCCACGTCACCGCCGGAGACGTCGAGCCGGCCGGTGATGAGCGCGCCGCGCAACCGGACGGCGGGGACGAATCCCTTGGCCGGATCGCCCCCGCCGAGCATCAGCTGGGAGATCACGGAAGCGGAGACGGTGTGGTCCGGCTCATCGGTGAGATCCACGAGGACGCCCTTGGGGTAGGCGTCCCACACTCGCTGTTCGGCGCTGTTCAGTTCGGCTCCCGGTGGAACGGAGTTCGGCCTAGAAGAAGCCCCGCTTGTGGCCCGCCTGCTGGAGGAAGGAGTCGATCTCCTGCTCCCAGTTGGTGTTCTCGAAGCCGGCGTTGGGGACGGTGAAGCGGCTGAAGGTGTCGTGGCTGCCGCCGAACATCGTCCGCTTGTCCAGTTCGAGGATGACCTCGGTGGTCTGGGGGTTGCTGACGAAGGTCACTTCGAGCTGGTTGAAGTACTGGGAGTAGCGGCCGCCCGGGTGGAACTCGATCTCCTGGTAGAAGGGCAGGAGCTGGGTGACCCCGTAGATGCGGCCCTTCTCGCAGTCGGCGTTGCGGAAGTGGAAGCCGAGGTTGGAGAAGGCGGCGAGGATGCGCTCCTGGGCGGGCAGCGGGTGCACCGCGATCGGGTCGAGGTCGGTGGCGTCGACCGCGCGGGCGACCTCCAGCTCGGTGGCGACGCCGACGGTGGTGCCGCGCAGCGGCTGGCCGTACATGTGGGTGAGGGGTGTCTCCCACGGAACTTCGAGCTGGAACGGGAAGCTGTGGCGGACGCCCGGCTGGAGCTGGAAGGCGCCGGAAAGGTGGGCCTTGGCGTACTTCTCGTTCTGGGTGTACTCGCTGTCGCCGCTCTCCACCTCGACGCGGGTGACGAGGGCGACGTTGATGCCGATGATGTCGGCGGTGTGGTCACCCCCGGTCAGGTGGATGTCTCCGACGACGACGCTTCCGGGACGGACGTTGGAGTCCCTCAGAATCGTCTCGATCGAGGGGCCGCCGACTCCGAAGGCGTTGAGGAGCTTCTTGAAGACCACTTTTCCGTACTCCCTGAGTTGGGAACTGGGCGAGCCAGTTGACACTGCACTGGTTAGTCGCGTCCAAGGACCAGGGCGTTCCGTGATGATCTTCTCCAAACATGTGGTATGGGTCACACTCCGGCGAGTCTCTCGTAGGGCTTGTCACTGTTACCGGCGGGTAGCATCATCGGTAGTTACTAACCGGTAGACGCGGGTGCGTGGCCCGCCGAGCAAGACGGGGTGTCACCCATGGGGCACTACAAGGCCAACCTTCGGGACATCGAGTTCAACCTCTTCGAGGTGTTCAACCGCCAGGACATCCTGGGCAAAGGCCCGTATGAGGACCTCGACGAGGACACCGTGCGCAGCATCCTCGACGAGGTGAACCGGCTGACGACCGGCCCGGTGGCGGAGTCCTTCGAGGACGCCGACCGCAACCCGCCGAAGTTCGACCCGGCCACCGGCGAGGTCAAGATGCCGGAGTCGTTCAAGAAGTCCTTCAAGGCGTGGATGGACGCCGAGTGGTTCCGCCTGGACCTCGGACCCGAGCTCGGCGGCAACCAGGCACCCCGCTCCCTCAACTGGGCGGTGGCCGAGCACGTACTGGGCGCCAACCCGGCGATCTACATGTTCTCCTCCGGCCCCGGCTTCGCCCAGATCCTCTACAACGAGGGCAACGAGGACCAGAGGCGGTTCGCCGAGCTGGCGGTCGAGCGGCAGTGGGGCGCCACCATGGTGCTGACCGAGCCCGACGCCGGCTCCGACGTGGGCGCCGGCCGCGCCAAGGCCGTGCAGCAGCCCGACGGCTCCTGGCACATCGAGGGCGTCAAGCGCTTCATCACCTCGGCCGAGCACGACATGTCCGAGAACATCTACCACCTGGTGCTGGCCCGCCCCGAGGGCGCCGGACCCGGCACCAAGGGCCTGTCCCTGTTCCTGGTGCCCAAGTACCACGTGAACCTGGAGACCGGCGAGCTCGGCGAGCGCAACGGCGTCTACGTCACCAACGTCGAGAAGAAGATGGGCCTCAAGGTCTCCACCACCTGCGAGCTCACCTTCGGCGAGAAGCACCCCGCGATCG
This sequence comes from Actinomycetes bacterium, assembly GCA_023425615.1. Classification (GTDB taxonomy): domain Bacteria; phylum Actinomycetota; class Actinomycetes; order Streptosporangiales; family Streptosporangiaceae; genus Actinocorallia. The sequence goes on along the minus strand of JAFACJ010000900.1, from coordinate 1,035 downwards.
GCTGGCTGGTCGGCGACAAGCACGACGGCATCCGCCAGATGTTCCTCGTCATCGAGTACGCCCGCATGATGGTCGGCACCAAGGCCATCGCCACGCTGTCCACCGGCTACCTGAACGCGCTGGAGTACGCCAAGGAGCGCGTCCAGGGCGCCGACCTCACCCAGCAGACGAACAAGGCGGCGCCGCGCGTCACCATCACCCACCACCCCGACGTCCGCCGCTCGCTGCTGACCCAGAAGGCGTACGCCGAGGGCATGCGCGCGCTGGTCACGCTGGCCGCGACCTACCAGGACGCGGTCGCGATCGCCAAGCACGAGGGCCGGCACGACGCGCAGGCCGAGAAGATGAACGACCTGCTGCTGCCGCTGGTCAAGGGCTTCGGCTCCGAGCGCTCCTACGCGCTGCTGGGCGCGGAGTCCCTGCAGACCCTCGGCGGCTCGGGCTTCTTGCAGGACTACCCGATCGAGCAGTACATCAGGGACTCCAAGATCGACACCCTGTACGAGGGCACCACCGCGATCCAGGGCCTCGACCTGTTCTTCCGCAAGATCCTGCGGGACCAGGGCGCGACCCTGAACGTCCTGCTGGGCGAGATCAAGGAGTTCGCCGCCTCCGAGGCGGGGAACGGCCGCCTGAAGAGCGAGCGCGCCCTGCTGGCCCAGGCCGTCGCCGACACCGAGGGCATCATCGGGGCGATGGTCAACGCCGCGCTCGGCTCGATGGAGAGCCCGAAGGAGATCTACAAGGTCGGGCTGAACACCACCCGCCTGCTCATGGCGCTCGGCGACACCGTGGTCTCCTGGCTGCTGCTGCGCCAGGCCGAGGTGGCGCTGGGCAAGCTGGGCGGCGAGGTCTCCGAGGCCGACCGCAACTTCTACGCCGGCAAGGTCGCCGCGGCCCAGTTCTTCGCCGCGAACGTCCTGCCGCGCCTGTCCTCCGACCGGGTGATGGCGGAGAACACCACCCTGGACATCATGGAACTGCCGGAGGAGGCCTTCTAGAGGCGCTCTTCCGCGGAAGGCCCCGGCACGGATC